>JAAZNS010000305.1 GCA_012798185.1 Chloroflexota bacterium
GTTATGGATCAGCTCCCCCTCTTTGAACCGCCTGCCTGGACGGTCACCGACCTCACCCGCTACCTAAGTGGTTTGATCGAAGAAGATCACCTCCTGAGCGATGTGCGGGTATTAGGTGAGGTCTCTAACATTTCACGCCCCTCCTCCGGGCATTTATACTTTACGATTAAAGACAGCGCAGCATCGTTACGCTGTGTTATGTGGCGCAGCATGGTCACCCAGCAGAAATGGCTGCCCCGGGAAGGCGACAGTCTGGAAGTCCACGGCTATATCGGCGTGTACGAAGCGGGAGGCGTTTACCAGCTATACGCTGATGAATTACACCCCATCGGTGAAGGAGCGCTGTACCAGGAATTTTTACGGCTGAAAGCCAGGTTGGAAGCAGAAGGTCTCTTTGCACCCGAGCGGAAGCGCCCCATTCCTGCCCTGCCACAGCGCATCGGCATTGTAACCTCACCCAGCGGTGCTGCCCTGCGCGATATTCTAAACACCATCCGCCGCCGTTTCCCCCTGGTTGAAGTGGTAATATCGCCAACACCTGTTCAAGGCGTCGAAGCACCGCCAGCCATTGTTGCTGCCCTGGTAAATATCGAACGTCTTGTTAAACCAGATGTGATCATCATCGCCCGAGGCGGTGGTTCGATCGAGGATCTGTGGGCATTCAATGACGAACACGTTGCCAGAGCCATCACCGCAACAACCGCTCCGGTGATCACTGGTATCGGTCACGAAACTGATTTCACCATTGCCGATTTTGCTGCCGACTTGCGCGCCCCTACACCCACTGCAGCTGCCGAATTGGCAACTCCTAATAAGCTGGATTTGCTCGCATATCTATCTTCCCAACAAACTAGCATGAATCGGGCGATATCCTATTATATTAATAACCTAAAAATCGCTTTCTCTCATTTGTCTAACCGAATGGCGCTGCATTCACCTCAGGGGCAAATTCACAGCGATCAGCAGTACCTGGATGAACTGATCCATCGTGCTAATGTCTCCATAAATTATGCAATGCAGCTTCGCCAGGTTCAACTGCAAGCCATACAGCAAAAATTATCGGCACTTAACCCAAGGTCAATCTTGCTGCGCGGTTTTGCCATCGTAACCCAAGCAAGCGGAAAGGTCGTGATAAGCGCCGATCAAGTAACGATCGACGAACGGTTGAATGTTCAGGTGTGTCAGGGCGATTTTGATGTAAAAGTGGTCAATCTTCCCCTAAATAAGGAAAAGTAAATTATGGAAAAAGATTCTCAATTTTCCCCTTACAAGATTGATGAGCTAACCTATGAACAAGCAGTATCTGAATTAGAATCCATCGTATTAGCGCTTGAATCGGAAAGCCATTCTTTAGATGAATCGTTGGCATTATACGAGCGTGGTCAATTGTTAGCAAAGCGATGCGCTGTCTTGTTAAACCAGGCAGAATTAAAAGTGAAGCTGCTTTCTGAAGAGAATCTGGTCAATTTTCCAGAAGAGGAATAATGGTAATCCACCATGTTGATCGATCTTATTAATAATCATGTTTTAATCGCTGGATTGTTGGGTTGGAGTGTTGCTCAAATTATTAAAATCCCGCTCGAATTTTTACACACCCATAAATGGAACTGGTCTTTATTATTTCGCGCCGGAGGCATGCCCAGTTCGCATTCTGCTTTGGTGACTGGAATAGCCCATGCAACAGCTTTATACGAAGGATTTAATTCACCTCTTTTCGCGTTATCGGTAGCAGTTGCAATGGTGGTGATTTATGACGCCACCGGCATCCGCCGTCAGGCAGGAAAACATGCTGAGCTTATCAACGCCATGATCGATGACCTTGCTAGTGGTCACCCATTGAAAGAAGAAAACTTACGGGAGGTGCTGGGGCATACTCCCATCGAAGCAATTGGGGGGATGATATTGGGAATGCTCTCTGCTCAATTGATCTGGACAATCTGGCGATAAATGCGTGAAATTACGCATGGAATAATTTACCGATAACCCATCTAATCCCATTCTGAAATTCTGGAATTCGCATTCCCCATCCCGCTATTCCATAAACACCAATCCCGATCAGAATACCCCCTCCTGCGACAAACCAGGCAGGCATGCCCTGATAGTGGTTCATCCATATTGCGATTGCAGCCGACATTACCAGGGTTGCAGTTGCTGCTAGGAGGAATCCATTGAATAAATGCTGCTCATGAATCCCTGACAGCCGGCGCCGCATGAAAATAAACAACCCAACCATTTCCAGTGCTGTTGCCAATGTATTTGCCAGCGCTAAACCGCCATGCGGTGCCCAACCGATTCTCACAAACAATGCCGAAAATACGAAACTAAATACCATATTGAGCATCATCGCGGCTGCCCCAACCATTACTGGTGTGCGGGTATCGTGTAGGGCATAAAATGCCCGCGCTAAAATTTCCACCACACAATGCCCCAGTAAGCCGGCAGCATACCACAATAATGCCCAAGCGACTAATTGCGTGGAATGTTCATCAAACTCGCCTCGCTGATATAAAAGCGTAATGATCGGCTTGCGCAGCAACATTAAACCTAGCGAAGCCGGCAGAGAAAGCAGTACAACGCCGCGCAGGCTGGCAGTTAGTGAATGACGGAACTCATCCATCTTGCCCAAAGCATGTTGTGATGCCAGGGTAGGCATGGCAGCAATAGCAATGGATTGTGCAATCGCTGCCTGAGGCATCAGCATCAAGGCAAAAGCAGTCACCACGCCAGTCACACTACCCTCCGGCTGAGCAGACGCCAGGCGTGTATTGATCCAAAAATTTAATTGCACTACAGCGACACCAAATAAACGGGGAATAAGTAAAGTGATTACTTCGCGAACTTCTGGCAAATTTAATCCAAGCAGTGCAAAATACTGACATTTTTGACGCCACAAACTCGGTATCTGCACGCCCAGATGAAACGCTGCTCCGATCACCACCCCCCAAGCAAGCCCATAAATACCCTGGGATGGTGTTAACACCAAAACGCCAAAAATCATCCCCAGCTGATACAACGCCGGTGTTAGCGCAGGGATTAAGAAAACCTGGTTTGAATTCAAAATTCCCATCACAATCCCGCTCAACCCAAAAATCACCGCTGAAGGGAGCATCCGCCTCATCAAGCTGATAGTTAAAGCCTCTTTGGCAGGATCGATGGCAAAACCTGGCGCCAGGATGTAATGAACAATTGGGCGGGCAAATACCGCTGCCAGAACCGATGCTGCCATCAGGATAATCAACGCAAGATTAATGATCGCTGAGGCAAGTTTCCAGGCTAGACTGCGTTCACCTTTGGTTAATAAACCGGTAAACGTGGGAATAAAAGCCGATGCCAA
>JAAZNS010000306.1 GCA_012798185.1 Chloroflexota bacterium
GAAATATAAACAGAGAGGAAGGAAAAGCAAATGGAGATAATTAATGCCAGTATGTCATATTTGTCTTCTACCTATAAGGGATCAATGATATCGGTGTGTAATCTCGCAAGAATTTTGCTTTAAATTGGCTGGTTTTTTAAGAAACGGTGAAGGAATAATTGTAACCAATTGATCCTATACCAACGATTTTTACAGGTTCATTTTTGATCGTTCGAAAAAAAGCAGGTCATAAGGAATTACGGCATGGAAAGAAAATTATATCGAAGTGAAAGAAATCGTATGATCGCTGGCGTATGCGGAGGGCTAGGTGATTATCTCAATATCGATCCGGTTATTGTTCGTATATTTTTTGTTTTGCTTGCTTTAGGCGGCAATGGGATCGGAGTATTGGTGTATCTTTTATTATGGATCACTGTGCCCTCTGAAAATTTGCCTCTGGACACAAACTTGCAAGATACGGTCAGAAATGGAACGGAAGAAATTGCAGAACGTACCCTTGAGATGGGCAATGAATTCCGCCGAATCGTAAGAGACCCTAATCCTAAAGCCAGTTTATTTATTGGAATAACGCTTATATTTTTGGGAGCTTTCTATCTTATACAAAATTTACACTTGCCCTGGTTGGATTGGTTTAATTTCCATAATATCTGGCCTCTTCTATTGATCTTTGGCGGAATGGCTTTGTTGATCAGGTATTTAAGAAAGGATTAATGGATAAAAAATATGGATAAGGAAAAACGTTCAAGAAACGCCCATCGCACAGGCTTGTTTTGGCCATTAATCCTAATTGCCGTCGGTGTATTTTTCTTATTAAATAATTTGGGGTATATTCAAGGTGATTTATGGGACAGTATTCTTAAATTTTGGCCAATAATATTGATTGCCATTGGTTTGGATAGTGCTTACAAGGGGGAAGGGATTGTTGGCGCAGTTTTTCTTGTTACCATAGGTTGTATTTTTTTATTAGCAAATTTGGGTTATCTCGCAATTGATGCCTGGCAAGTCATCATTCGTATGTGGCCGGTTTTATTGATTGCGATTGGTTTGGATATTCTTATTGGAAAGCGAGGAATTTGGTTTTCTCTTATTGGATTGCTGTTGGTTATGGCAATATTGGGCGGCGGTATTTGGTATTATGGAATTCATTATGATAATTTCAATAATCCTGGAAAAGAGATCAGCCAATCGTTAGATAATTTAAAAGAAGTAAAAATTGATTTTGAGCCCGGCATTGGGAAAATAGCAATAAAAAAAGGTGCCTCAAATGATATATTATTTTCAGGAACTATTCCAGAACAAGTGCAAATCAATCGTAATTTTGAGAAAGATAGTGAGAAAGGTATTTTTAGACTGCGAGCTAACCAGAATAAGGTTTTCTTCCTGAAAAGTCGTGAAAATCAATGGTATTGGAATTTGGATCTTTCTCCAAAACCACTGCTGGATTTGAAAATTGGTTTGGGCGTAGGCAGTGGTCATGTCGATCTGACGGGGTTGAAAATGAAAGCCCTGGATGTTAGTTTAGGCATTGGAAATGCATATATTACCCTGCCATCCGAGGGACAATTTCAAGGGAAAATCGACGGAGCAATCGGGCAAATGATAATTTATTTACAGCAAGGAATGGGGTTGCGTGTAAATTCTCATACCGGATTGGGTAATTTCAGAGCGCCGGCAGAATTTATGAAAATTGGTGATTATTATCAGACAAAGGGATTTGATCGCGCAACGAACCGGGTGGATTTAAACGTCAGCCAGGGGATTGGAAAAATAACTGTACAAATTATTCCTTAATATGATTTTGATATAAGCTGCGGTGGAAAAACCTTATGTTTGGATTTTCACCCATTTTAGTAAAGTAGTGCCTAGATGTTCAACCATTTTTGAACAGTTCGTGGCATCTCTGATAGTGGCCCATTACGGGAAGTACAGGGCGGAAGAGATTCAAGAAAACTCCGTCCGTATTTTTTGGATAAGATACGCTTATCCAAAATGACTACTGCTCCACGGTCTGATTGGGTACGAATCAAGCGTCCAAACCCTTGCCGAAATTTCAAAATGGCTTCAGGTAAGGAATATTCTGAAAAGGGATCATCGAACGTTTCTGAACGGGCAGCAATAATCGGGTCGCTAGGCACATCAAATGGTAATTTCACGATGACTAACACCGATAAAGCTTCCCCCGGCACATCGACTCCTTCCCAAAATGCACGAGTTCCTAATAATACTGCTCGTTCTGCATTACGGAAGCTTTCCAGCAAAGTGTGGGGAGAAGCACCTTCCCCTTGCTCGTAGACCATAATATCGTTTTTTGCCAGGATTGGGGAAATGGTTTGAGAAGTTCTGCGCAGTTGTTCATAAGATGTAAATAAAACCAATGCTCTGCCGCCGGTAGCTCGACAAAGATTAATCACTGCAGTCTCTACAGCCCGTTGATGTCCCCTGCGGTCGCTTGGTTCCGGGATATCGTTGACGATGTATAACAATGCAGCAGTCTCGTAATCGAACGGTGAACCCAATAACAGCTCATTTGCTTCTTCGGCAAGCAACCTGCCGCGAATATAGTTAAATTCACCACCTGCAGTTAGCGTGGCAGATGTGACAATTACTGATGCTTTTTGATGCCATAAATACTGCTGCATTAATGCGCCAATATGAAGGGGAGCATTATGCAATGAAATACGATTGTTATTATTACCCGTTTCGGTCCAATAAATTCGATCAACTGAGGGTTCAAAGATCATCGCATTGATATTGTTATGCAACTCTTCGAATCTGCGATAAAGGTTGATTAACCTGCTGAATAATTCTTCATCTGCTTCATTAATTGAAGGGATTACTTCAGCGACAGTTTGCGCTAATTTTCCAAGATTATCCTTCAGCCCGCTTAAAGCTTTATCGGCATCTTCCCAGGTTCGTTCTACTTCTACCCATGCGGGCTGTGTTCGTGTAGCCGGAAGGATGCGCTCCTGTTGGGAGTAGGGTCCGAGAGGATTACCCTTGCGTTGATCGGTTAAGAATTCGTTGAGAGCAGCAAAAAACTCTCGGGTATAATTCTCCATCCGAAAAGCCTGATCAGTGGCACGCGCTACAAGGTTATTTACCGCCCCATATTCAACCGGAGAAAGGACATCCTTGAGGGCAGAAAGCAGCCAATTCAACACACCCGAATTGGCACTTCCCATTTCCCGTAACAACCTTTCGATATCTCCCTGAGTTGTTTTAAAACTCAATGCATCGGTAGTAGCTTCTTCCAGGTGGTGCCCTTCATCTATAATTATGTAATTATAATCGGGCAAAATCCGATTGCCAGTTGCTACATCTGCCAGTAATAATGCATGATTTACAATCAATAGATGAGCGCTTTGCGATTCTTGACGAGCTCGATAATAAGGGCAAATACCGCCGGTTCGTTTTATACAATTTTCGACAGTGCATCCCTCATCTTCCGCTGATAAGCGCATCCATATCTCTCGTTCATTAGGACCGTTAAGATTTAATTCGGAACGATCACCGGTGTGAGTACCTAATAGCCATACTAATACTTTACCCAAAACCCTCATTTCTTCTGCGCTGGAGGGTCCGTGTCTCCGAAAATTTTCGAGCCGGCGAGGGCATAGATAATTCGAACGCCCTTTTAATACTGTTGCTTGTAAATCTAATCCAAGGGCGGCTTTGAGATCTGGAATATCTTTATTGATCAGCTGTTCTTGAAGATTAATCGTATTGGTAGAAATTACGACACGATAATTATTTTTTATCGACCATATTGCTGCTGGGATTAAATACGCCATACTCTTTCCAGTGCCTGTCCCTGCTTCCACCAATAAATGATTGCCCCCGGATAATGATTCGCTGACAGCTTTCAACATGGCAACTTGTTGAGGGCGGTATTCAAATTGAGGGAAAAAGCGGGAGAACAACCCGCCTGGCTCAAGAGCAGAAGCCACTTCGTCAGTATCTAAGGTGGTGGGATTTTCTACAGGTTGTAAGGGTGTATATGACCGGGGTACGGTTTCTTCGAAAAGCGGACCCCGGTATGCATGGCGGACTGTATCGGGTGATACTATCTCTTTACTACGTTCTCGTAAGATTTGACGAAAAGGACGGTAGCCCCACCAATCCAATGCTTCACTTAATCGAACGATTTCTGCAATGATATTCAATGGAAGCTGAAATGCTTCTTCGTATAAGCGGAGATATATTCCTCGAGTAGCTTGTGCATCATCTAAAGCACGGTGGGTTGCTGGTAATAATACGCCAAGTGCGTATGCCAGGGCTCCCAAGTTGTAACGATCTGCAGTTGGCAATAATACAGCGGCTAATTCATATGTATCAATGATTTCATTGGAACGAAACAAGCGGAAGCGTTTGAAAAAACTCAGATCGAACCCAATATTATGCCCAATAATAATTGAATCGCCAATGAAATTTGCCAGGTCTGTAACAACTTCATGAATAGATGGAGCCTGAAGTACCATCTGATCGGTAATACCGGTAAGTTGTGTAATAAACGGTGGAATAGGTCTGCCAGGGTTTATTAATGAAGACCATTCTCCTTCAAGCCGTTTTTCATTAAAACGAACTGCGCCAATTTCGATAATGGCATCTTTTTCGGAGTCTAAACCGGTCGTCTCGATGTCC
>JAAZNS010000307.1 GCA_012798185.1 Chloroflexota bacterium
GTAGGGTGAAAAATACACACCAGGGACGACTGCCACACCAACCTCTTCTGCCAGGTATTGACCAAGTGGTTCAGTATCTTCCCAGCCGCGCGCCTTTAGCCATTCACCTACGTGAATAAATGCATAGTAGCCCTTACCCATTATGTGGGTGAAATTGTGTTTCAATAAAAATTCTTTCAATACCTTGCGGCTTGCATTGGTAGGTTCGACAATTGTCCGAGCAGCATTGGCATATCCCATTTCATAAGCTGTCATGGCGACAGCCAAAGAATAGAAGGAAGGCATGACGGTGTGCGAAGCACGGGCGATAATGTAGCTGATGAATTTATCGTTGGCGATTAGATGGCAGTTGCGAATATTCGAGCCGCCCAAACTCTTGGTAATTCCATCCAAAAATATCAGGCGGGAACGCTCCTCGGGTGTGAATAAGCGCAAGAAGGCATTCAGGTTCATCGGTTGTTCATCGGTAACGAAGTGATACATCCAATCAAATAGCACGAAAGCCACACCTGATTCCAGGGCAGTTTTCGCCAGAGCAGCCTGTCGTTCCGGTGAGATGGTTAAACCAGTGGGATTATCGGGGCAGGTGATGACGAGGCCGGCAATTTTTCTGCCGCTGCTTTCGGCAAAACGAACGCATTCTTTAATTGAATCTTCAGAATATGCCCAGCCTTCCTCTGGTTGACCGGGTGCCCACATTACATTGGCGCCAATGCCATAAGGACCCCAGTTATACGAAATCCAAGGTACACGAGAAACAACAATGGCATCCCCAATGCGACCGTGACCGAGCGCCAGCATTGCCTGATAAGCTTTTACCAGGGCGTCACGTCCGCCTTGAGCGCCGATTACATTGGCTGGACCAATTCCCAAGTCCGAATCTAGTTGCCAATATTTTTCTATGACGCATTTTCGGTAAGCTTCGGTGCCAAATGGCATATCATATGCAGTGCCATGTTCGATTTGTTTTTGGGCTGCGATCTCAAGGATCTCTTTTGGGATTCCCGGCAGGCTGGCACCACCATCGCCTTGCGAAGCATCGAATATGGGAGAACCGGGATATTTTTCCGTATACACTTTTAGAGCTTTATTGATCAGAAACATACGCGAAGGAGGAATATTTGCCATACTTTGTAGGTAATTGTTTACTGGGGTTAAATTCTCCTGCGGCACAGCATATGTTGGGACATTAAGTGGGGCGAGGTTTTGCATGGATATTTTCCTTTCGTAAATTTAGAAAAAGCCCCGCCTTTGGCGGGGCTTTGGTTTATTTTTTGTTATCCTTGCATGTGCACTTACTCAATGCGCCTGCATACCACCAACCACAAACCCCACCACACCTTGAAGGCGGGTAGTAGTCATATGGGTGGTATTAGCATCAATACGATGGAATAACATATCGGGCGCAACTATACCACTTCGAATACTAACCGTCAAGGCATCCGAAGAAAATACTCTTAATCCATTGACGACTGAGCTTCTGGCTGGTAAAATGCCGCCTAATTATGAAGAAATATTTGCTCTCATTACGCTCCCGTCGTATGCTGCCTACTTCTTACCGAGAAGTGCGGGAGCTATTGCTTTGCAAATAGGGATAGACGAGCGTTAAAAGATACCTAGTTATACACAACAGCCCTCCTTCTCGGAGGGCTGTTTTATTATCTTCCCTTCCTTTTCTCCAGCCAAAACAAAGATCCGATGTTGGTTTGCTGCTCGGAAGGAAAAGCCGAAGGGTAAAAAAATAAGGAGTCCTATGAAAACAAAATCGCAATCCAATATTAAAAAAGTCGTGCTTGCTTATTCGGGAGGGCTGGATACCTCAGTAATCGTGCCCTGGCTCAAAGAGAATTATGGCTGTGAAGTAGTTTGCTTTTGCGCCGATGTAGGGCAAGGTGATGAAGATTTAACCAAATTGGAGAACAAAGCCATCGCCAGCGGGGCAAGCCAGCTTATTATTCACGATATGAAAGAGGAACTGGCTTCCGATTTTCTTTTTCCGATGCTGCGTTCGGGGGCGGTCTACGAGCACAAATATCTGCTGGGCACTTCGGTGGCGCGTCCTTTAATTGCCAAGCATCTGGTGGATGTGGCGCATGAGGTCGGGGCTGATGCCGTAGCACACGGCGCCACTGGCAAAGGGAATGATCAGGTGCGTTTTGAGCTGACTGTTATGGCGCTCGATCCGCGTTTGAAAATAATCGCCCCCTGGCGGGAATGGGATATCCGTTCACGGGAAGACGCTATCCAATACGCAGCCGCACATAATATTCCGGTGAGTGCGACAATTAAATCCATTTATAGCCGCGATTCGAATATGTGGCATCTTTCCCATGAAGGAGGGATTCTTGAAAATCCCTGGAATGAACCGGAGGAAAGCATGCATCAAATCAGTGTTTCGCCGGAAAACGCTCCCGATCAGCCGACCTATGTCGAAATCGAATTTGAAACCGGGAAACCGATTGCTGTGGATGGAAAGAAAATGTCTCCGGCGAACATCATTTATTATCTTAATAAGGTGGGCGGCGCTAACGGCATTGGCAGGGTCGATTTAGTTGAGAACCGCTTGGTGGGAATGAAATCCCGCGGCGTGTATGAGACTCCAGGCGGAACAATTTTATTAGCCGCGCACCGTGAGCTTGAATCGCTGGTGTTAGACAGGGAAACGATGCATTTTAAGAGCATAGTTGCAGTAAAATATGCCGAGCTGGTTTACAACGGATTGTGGTTCACACCTTTACACGAGGCATTGGATGCTTTTGTCGATAGTACCCAGGGTCCGGTAACAGGCGTGGTAAAGTTGAAGCTGTACAAAGGCAATATCATTGTTGCAGGGCGCTAAAGTCCTTTCAGCCTTTATCGGGAGGATTTTGCCACCTTTGGGCAGGAGGACGTGTATGATCAATCGGATGCAGAAGGTTTTATCCATTTATTTGGATTGTCACTTAAAGTAAGGGCTTTAAATAATCTGCCGATATCCGGCTTGAATATGCCAAAACCGGATTACAGCAGGTTCAAGAGGGATTAAGCCCTTAACCCAGACGGGGCTGTCCTAAAAGTCGATTTGGTCATGTTGAGCATAGCGAAACATCCCTTTTATATAATAAAAAGACCCTTCGCTTCGCTCAGGGTGACAGCCTACTTTTAGGACAGCCCCGGGAATAATAAGGAGTGGTTATGACGTTGTGGAAAGGCCGTTTTAAAGGAAAATTAGATGATGCCGCCTGGGATGTGAACACCTCGCTAGCTTTCGACCAAAGGCTGGTTAAACAGGATATTCTCGGATCGATGGCGTGGGCGAGCGCCTTGATGAAAGCAAAGGTATTGAAAGCCGTTGAAGCAGTTATGATCATCACCGGACTAGAGAAAATCGCCAGTGAATTCGAAGTTGGTGAACTTGTTTTTCATGAGAGCGACGAAGACATCCACACGGCGGTAGAACGCTGGCTGGGAGAGGTAATCGGCGCAGAGGCGGGCAAGCTGCATACCGGGCGTAGCCGCAACGATCAGATAGCCACCGATTTCCGTATGTGGTTGATGGATCAGCTGCCTGCGTTGGATAGCGCAATCCAAAATCTACAA
>JAAZNS010000308.1 GCA_012798185.1 Chloroflexota bacterium
GGATCAAGAAGCAATGCATCACATACAACATTTGATTTTACATCAGTAGCACCTTTATAGACCTTCAGCAACCCTCTGTAAGAAGACCGCCCTCCCGATTTGCTTATCGATTTTGATGTAATTTTACTTGATGTATGAGGGGCAACATGAATAACTTTCCCGCCGGCATCTTGGTGCTGCCCGGCGCCTGCAAAAGCCATCGATAATATCTCGCCATGTGCTTTTGGTCCAATCAGGTAGCAAGAAGGATATTTCATCGTTAATTTCGACCCAAGATTTGCATCCACCCATTCCATCGTGCCGCCTTCATTTACTAAAGCTCTTTGTGTGACTAAATTATAGACATTTGTGGACCAATTTTGTATCGTTGTATAACGAACACGAGCATGATTCTTGACAACAATTTCGATAACACCGCTGTGGAATGAATCGGTAGAATATATTGGCGCCGTACAGCCCTCTACATAGTGAATTTGCGCACCTTCATCCGCAATAATCAATGTCCGCTCGAATTGACCAATATTTGCTACATTCAATCTGAAGTATGCCTGGAGTGGTAAATCAACTTTTATTCCCTTTGGTACGTAAATAAATGAACCGCCCGACCACACTGCGCTATTTAGTGCAGCAAATTTATTGTCCTCGATTGGTATTACTGTGGAAAAGTATTCTTTGAATAGATCGGGATATTGTCTTAAACCATCTTCAATACTCAGGAATATAACACCTTGTTTTTGTAAATTTTCATGGATTTTATGGTAAACCATTTCCGATTCGTACTGAGCACCCACACCTGCTAAAAATTTTTGTTCTGCTTCTGGGATTCCCAAACGATCAAAAGTATTTTTTATCGCTGCTGGTACGTCATCCCAGGATTTTCCTTCTTTTTCTGCGGGTTTTACATAATAATACAAATCATCCAGATTTAATTGAGAAAGATCCGGTCCCCATACAGGCATTGGTCGTTGCAAAAAATGATCCAATGCCTTTAACCGAAAATCTAACATCCATTGAGGTTCGCCTTTCATGAAAGAAATTTGTTCAACGACCTCTTTATTCAACCCTTTTTGAGATTTATAAACAAAGGTTTCCGGATCTCGAAATCCATATTTATAGTCACCAATCCCTTCAATAATCGCAGCATCGCTTGCCATTATTTTCCTCCAGTTATCCGATAAAAATTCAATAAAATTTTAGATAATGGCAGTTTCAGCTTTATCACGCAACCAGTTGTAGCCGTGTTCTTCCAATTGCAAAGCCAAATCAGCGCCACCCGATTCAATAATCCTTCCATCCATCATTATGTGTACGAATTCGGGTTTTATATAATTCAATATTCGCTGGTAGTGTGTAATAACCAAAACACCTAAATGAGGACCCCGTAAAGTGTTTACCCCTTCAGAAACAATTCTCAAAGCATCAATATCGAGCCCCGAATCTGTCTCATCCATGATCGCAATTTCCGGGTTTAAAGCAGCCATCTGCAATACTTCAGCCCGCTTTTTTTCTCCTCCCGAAAAGCCATCATTCAAGTATCTGCCAGCGAATGAATGATCCATCTGGAGAAGATCCATCTTTTCTTTGAGCAGTTTTCGAAATTCAGGAATTGGCATACCCTTGTCATTTGGATCCGCCGCTCGTCTTTGAGCATTTATCGCTGTTCGCAAAAAATTAGCTAAAGAGACACCAGGGATCGCTACAGGATATTGAAAAGCTAAAAATAAACCCAGATGCGATCTTTGATCGGGCTCTAAATCAAGAATATTTATGCCTTTAAATAAAACCTGTCCTTCAGTTATTTCATATGCCGGATGCCCCATCAAAACGTAAGCAAGAGTAGATTTTCCTGTTCCATTCGGTCCCATTAATGCATGAACTTCTCCCGGTTTTATCGTAAGATCAACCCCTTTCAATATCTCTTTACCATTAATACTGGCGTGTAAATTATCAATAACCAGCTCCGACATAGGAAATTTCTCCTTATTTTTAATTAAAGTCATACAAATTAAACATATTATAGCATCTAAGCTTACTTCAGTCAATAATAATTATTATAATAATCTTAATTATTGACAAAATTAAGAGTGAATGCTATACTCATTTCAGGTAATCTATTGATTATGGAAAAATATAGTTTAACCGATGAAAAATCAAAAACAACAAGAGACCGTGTTCTTCAGACATTACTTGCGCAGCGAAGATGTACTATCAATGAATTAGCTCGCGCGGTCGACATCAATCCAATTTCTGTACGCCACCATATTTCTCGCCTCGAAGCTGATGGATTGGTTACTTCTGAAGAAATCCGCCATGGCGTGGGAAGACCAAAGCGTCTTTATTTTCTTACCGAAATGGGTAGAGAACAATTCCCCACACATTATCTTCGGTTTACCATTCGCCTCTTAGAGCAATTAAAAGAAACGATGCCTAAAGAAATGTTAAATAATCTGTTTATGGAAATCGCAAAAGATATGGCATCGAACTATGAAACCGATATGCGAGGCATGACCATTGAAGAGAAGCTTAAATTAGTTGCCTCACTTCTAAACAACGAAGGATTTTCCGTTGAATGGGAAAAGCAAGGTAAAGATTATATTATCCGCGGGATAAACTGCCCCTATTATCATATCGGGCAAAACCACCCTGAGGTTTGCGTCTTGGATCAATCGCTAATATCAACGATGCTTTCTGTACCAGCTGAAAAAATCAAATGCGTCTTAAATGGTGATGCTCATTGCAGTTACATGGTTTCATCCACTGAAGAAGAGAATTAGTTATGACTTCGGAAAACGATAAAAAAATTATTTGGAAAATTGAAAAAACTCATCCGGTTGAGACCGAAACACTTAAATCAGCATTCAGGGAAATAACTGATCCCGAGCTTGGGTTAAGTATCATGGAATTAGGCTTAATTCGGGATGTAGCTATTAATGACGGTATTATTGAAATAAATATGATTTTAACAACCCCATTTTGTCCTTACGGTCCAGCTTTACTGGAAATGGCTCGTCAAAAAGCTGAAAACACATTAAACCTCCCAGCAAAAATCGAAATGGGATTAGAAATGTGGGATTTCTCAATGATGGAAGAAGGCGCAGGCGCTGATTGGAAATTGTATTAACCAAAATTCCTTTTAAGAATAAACCCCAAAAAGCTCATGGTAATTTTCTACCCTGAGCTTTTTATTTTTAAGGCATGATTCTTGCTACATAAGAACTTAATGACCACTCAACCAGCCTAGATTAGGCACCGAATTTGAATGGGCATTAGATTTAATCTAACCTTGCGAAATTACTTTAATTACGGTACGATTTTCTTATGCAAAATACCGATACAGAAAGACCTCAAAAAACCATTCAAAGACCCCAAAATAGCATTTGGGCATCATTTCGAATTATCCCCACTGTCATTCTAGTAGCCATTGTTATTGCTACGATGTTCACCGCCTGGACTGGCCCAGGAATAATTTCTGGCGGTTTAGGAAATCAATATGAAGTAGTTTCAATGGAAGATCAGATAGAAACAACACCCGGTTCGTCATCAATTGAGGCAGGCAGTCATCGTGTTGGAATAGTTGCCGGTCACTCTGGGAATGATTCTGGTGCGATTTGTCCGGATGGGTTAACAGAATTAAGTATCAATCAAAAAGTTGCCTCATTTGTACAGCAGTATTTGGTTGAACAAAAAATACAAGTTGACATATTAAAAGAATTTGACGACCGATTATCCGGCTATAAAGGATTAGCATTAATTTCAATTCACGCAGATTCATGTGAGTATATCAACAATGAGGCAACGGGATTTAAAGTTGCATCTGCACTTAATAACCCACACCCCGAGAGAGCAAATCGCCTGACAACCTGTTTACGAAATCGATATGCCCAAATCACAGGTTTAAAACTTCATAACAGCATTACGAATGATATGACTAGTTATCATGCCTTTGATGAAATCGATAACGAAACTCCTGCTGTAATTATTGAGGTTGGATTTTTGAATTTAGATCGGCAATTGCTTACGCAGCATACCGATTTGGTGGCAAAAGGGATAGCAGAAGGCTTATTGTGCTATTTAAACAATGAAGATGCAACGATGCAGATTCCAACACAGATGGCTCCACAAAGCACACCATGAAGGAATTCGAGGAATCATATTCCCAATCAATTAATAAATCAAAGCAAGCGCTCAATCGGGGTGATCGGATTGAAGCTCGGCGATGGGCGCAGATCGCTGCTCATCTATCCCCCAGCCAAGAAGAGCCATGGCTGATTCTGGCAGCCATAAGTAACCCAGAAGCAAGCATTGAATATCGAAAACATGCTCAAAAAATAAATTCTAAAACCCAAAACAGTCCATCAGGAACGACATATGCTCAAAATCGATTAGAAAATGATCCTGCACCACTGATTGATCAACCATCAAAAATCATTGTCGATCCAAAAATATCGAAACAATCATTTATCCAAATAAAACCATCCCGGGTTTGGAATAGTGTCTTTTTAGTTTTTCTTTTATTAATGGCAGTTTTTATTGGTTGGAATTCAATTTTTATTACTAATCATTTTTACTCTCCACAAAAATCAATTCCGATTTCCGATAATCAATTCAAAAAAGAAACCCGAACACCCACACCATCTGCCACACCAACCGAAACACCATTACCAACATCCACGCCAATACCGACACAAACCACCGCCCCAACCAACACGCAAGAGCCAACATCGACGCCGACAAAAATAACCCGCGGTGAGAAGAAAAATAAACCCAAAAAGCAAGTAAAAACAACGAAAAAAGTTAAACCAGTAAAAGCACCTGCAATTGTTCACCGTCCATCTCAAGTAGGGAAAAGCGAACGATGGATAGATATCGATTTAAGCTCACAACGTGCATATGCATATATTGGTGATCAAATGGCAAAGGGCTTCATCGTTTCTACGGGTACTTGGCAGCATCCTACTGTTACAGGAGTTTTTCATATTTATGTGAAATATCGGTTTGCGGATATGTCTGGACCTGGATATCATCTGCCCGATGTTCCGTATGTAATGTATTTTTATAAAGATTACGGCTTGCATGGCACATATTGGCATCATAATTTTGGCACTCCCATGAGTCATGGTTGTGTTAATTTTTCTACCCCCGATTCTGCATGGTTATTTGATTTCGCTTCTATCGGTACTGTTGTCAATATCCATAGATAAATGACACCGGGTATATTTACACTAAACCAATATCGTCATTTTAAACAAGATATTTCACGCCGTGAGTTTTTGAAATTAATAGGGGCTGGATTATTCGCATCCCTGTTGTTACCTACAAGCGACTTTGAACGAAATTTTCCCAAAGATCAATATGGTAGAGTAGCAGTCGACAGCATCAATGTTTATAGCGAACCAACAAAAAAATCAAAAATAATCAACATTCACACAAAAGATACAGTTTTTTTAATCACTGGCATCTTTGTTGGCGAAGGTTCAAAAAGTAATCAAATTTGGTATAAAGTGGTGGAAGAAGGGTATGCCTATTCAGGAAATATTCAACCTGTAAGAATTAATTTAAACCCAGTTAATCACCACATCCCATCATCTGGTGCATTGGGTGAAGTGACAATTCCTTTTACCGATGCTCATTGGCAGCCCGATTTATCTTCAGCAATTGCCTACAGGCTCTATTTTGAAACAACACACTGGATTCTTAATGTTGTTACTGACCAAAATAATATATCCTGGTATCGGCTGTTAGACACGAAATTTAACCAAACCTATTATGTTAAAGCAGACCATTTGCATATCCTCACTCAAGAAGAATTAGCTCCTATTAATCCAGACTTGCCTTCATCAGCTAAACGCCTGGAAGTGCAGATTAACACACAAATCATTACTGCCCTTGAAAATAACGCTCCGGTTTTTATGGCACGCGCTTCAACTGGCTTACATCATAAAAACAGTATTTATATTACCCCTATGGGTAAGTTTAATATTTTCTTTAAACGATCAACCAGACATATGGAAAGTGAAAACCTCGCCGCATATGGGAATGATTTACCGGGAGTTCCTTGGGTAAGCTACTTTACAACAAATGGCGTGGCAATTCATGGCACATATTGGCATAATGATTTTGGATTTCCTCATAGTACAGGTTGTGTGAATCTTCCTTCGTCTGCAGCCAAATGGATTTATCGATGGACTATACCTACTGTTCCTGGCGATAAACAATCGGGGTATTATCGAGATGGCACAGAAATCAATATCATAAATTGATTTATCTAATTTTTGAATGTTATAATCAAAATAGAAAATCACTTCTTATACAATGACGGATTATTCTATTATGGCAAAACAAGCTCTATTTAGCGGTTTGATTATTGATGAATATGATAATCCCGTAGAAGCTACAATGATTGGTGATGAACCTTGTTACGTTGTAAATGATGCCGGTTTTCGTCGTCACATCCCTTCAGAATATGTCGATCGGCAGGTATTTTCAACATTAAGCCAATACATCGAGGGAAATGAAGAGGCAATCAGCGAACAAGCAACCAAAATGATTGGACAGGATGACTTATTTACGCATGCATTTATTTTAAATCAGATAAAAAACCTTGATAAACAATTTGAAACCATGTTGCAAACAGGCATTCCTGAAGAAGTACGTGCCTATATGGGCATGATGGGATTTCGTATTAAAATAGACATACATGGTGATGTTATCGAAGTTCAACAACCTGGCATGATTGATCCAAACGAATAAGATTAAAGACAGGAGTATTCTCGAATGACAGCATCTGATTATATTATCGATGTTTCAGAAGCAGATTTCGAACAAAAAGTATTAATATTCTCTCAGCAGCTCCCTGTAATTGTAGATTTTTGGGCAGAATGGTGCAATCCATGTAAAACATTGGGACCTTTATTAGAGCGCCTTACAATTGAAGCGCAAGGTTCAATTCGACTAGCAAAGCTCAATGTTGACGAAAACCAAAATTTAACGATACGTTATGGTGTTCATAGTATTCCAGCAATAAAAGCCTTTAGAGACGGAAAAATTGTCTCTGAATTTGTTGGCATACAGCCCGAATCGCGCATAAGAGAATTTATCCATTCGATAATTCCCGATCCAAGCGATTTGATCATCGAAAAAGGCAATAGCATGCTGGAAAAGTCTCAATGGAAATCTGCTGAAGCTGCTTTTAAAGATGTATTAAAAACATCGCCTTCGAATTCCAGAGCACTTTTAGGCTTAGCAAAATCATATCTTTTTCAAAATAAATATATAGATGCACTTGCTATCTTGAATACATTTCCTGCCAGCAAAGAATATAACGTGGCATTGAACTTATTGTTGTTAACCAACACGATCATTCAAGAAAAAGATCGTATACCATCAGATAATCCTCTAGATGCTGCATACAACCGAGCTATTCAGTTATTTATTAAAGGGAATTATCCAGCTGCTATGGATGGCTTGATCGATATTATTCGTGAAAATAAAAACTTTCATAATGGTGAACCTCGTTTGGTCTTACTTGCAATTTTTGATCTTTTCGGAGAAAATCACCCATTAACACAGCAATATCGTCAAGAATTAACAACAATTCTATTTTAAACCAATCGGGATTGGATCACTGCCAATCCCGATTTTATTTCTGCCACCTAAGATTAACCCCATTTTTTTTGCATATTTATAACTACATAACCATCTTGAGCGAGACTACGAAATTGAGAAAATTACATTTACCACGCACTTAAAATTACACTAATTTCGGAGTTTTATTCCATTGTTAACTTAGTAGTCAGTCAACATGATTAAGATGGATTGGCACGAAAATTGCACTCTCCGGGATGGAAGGAGACCCTGGAGATGCCCCGAAAAATGTATCATATCAACCTCAGCGATGAAGAACGGCAAGCGTTGCTCGAGATGACCCGCAAAGGCGAAATCAAGGCCCGCAAGTTCAAACGAGCGATGATTCTGCTCAAAGCGGATGAAGGACAAACCGACCAGCAGATCATGGCTGCGCTGAATGTGAGCCGTCCGTGTGTGGAACGGATCCGCAAACGCTTTGTTGCCGAGGGCATGGAAAGAGCTTTGAACGAAGATCCACGCCCAGGCCAACGGCGTAAACTGGATGGTCGAGCGGAAGCCACCTTGATTGCCGAGACTTGCAGTGCGGCACCCGAGGGGCACGAACGCTGGACCTTGAGGCTCCTGGCCAGCAGGCTGGTCCAATTGGGTGTGGTGGACACGATTTCGCATGAGACCGTGCGCCGTACGCTCAAAAAAACGAGTTGAAGCCCTGGCAGCAGGAGATGTGGTGCATTCCAGAAACCAGCGCTGAATATGTGGCTTGCATGGAAGACGTGTTGGATGTGTATGAACTGCCCTATGACCCACTGCGCCCACAGGTCTGTTATGACGAATGGCGGCGGGCATTGATCAGTGAAACCCGAGTGAGTTTGCCGGCCCAACCAGGCAGGCGAAAACGAGTGGACTACGAATATCGGCGCCATGGAGTGGCATATGTGCATATGATTTTCGAACCGCTGCAAGCCAAACGCCACATCCGTGTCACTCAGCAGCATACGATGCACGATTTTGCGCACTGCATGAAGTGGCTGGTGGATGATTTGTATCCCCGGGCGGAAGTCATCCGGGTGGCCTTGGATAATCTGGCGACGCATAAACCGGCTGCTCTGTATCACGTCTTTCCACCCGAAGAAGCCCGGCGCATCCTCAAGAAACTGGAGTTCCATTACACACCCAAGCATGGCAGTTGGCTCAATATGGTCGAGATCGAGTTGAGCGTCTTTGGTAGAACCATGAAAAACTATATCCCGGATCGATCAATCTTCGCTCAGGAAGTGCAGGCACTCACTCTAGAGCGTAACCTTGCTGAAGCGACTGTGGATTGGCAGTTCCGCTCCACGGACGCTCGCATAAAGTTGAAGAAGCTGTATCCATCCATATCAGTGTGACTGACTACTTAGTTATGATTATTTTATAAGCACCAAATCTCCCCAAGTAGTTGGGTCATTATAAACCCTACCTTCAAATGTCGACACGATCGTCTGCTGCACGTTTTTATGAGAATGGTCATTATCGGAAATGGAAAAAACAAAGCCGTAATGTTGCCCTTTTTTCGGAGAAACATCGAAGGCATTCCACGGAATCGCAACTTCAACGATGTAACCATCTGATGTCGCAGCGGCTGCAATTTTTACTTTAGATTTTCCGCCTTCTTTTGATAATGGGAACCACATATAAGCGCTTGGATTAGTATTGATTTCATCTAATCCAGGAGATATTCCCAGTTGATAGTCATCATTATCTAATCTTTGGGTTAAATAATCTTCTTGCACTTTCTTATCAAATAAAATTTCCAAACTATCACCCAGATAAATCTTATCGCCCTTCATTCTTTGTTGATAATGATCATCAACCACCTCAGCGCCTAAGAATAAATAATCGTTATTCCATCCTACCATCACATTACCCGATAGATCACTATCCCCACCCCATTTTTCATCGCCATAGGTTACATGAGATACTTCCACAGCATCGAGCGACCAATCATTAAGATCACCGTCAATGTTTGGAGCTGAACTTAAAAATTCAGCCTCTAAAGATTGACCAGGACGTTTGTCAGGAATAGGAGCACCAACTAATGTAAGATCACCCCAGGTGGTAGGATTAAATAATTGTGCTCTGGCAACATTTGATACCATACTTTGTTGTATGCTCTCTCCGCTCTTATCATTATCTGATATCGAAAACACAAAACCAAAATGATCTCCCTTTTTGGGATCGGTTCTAAATACTTCCCAGGGTATTTTAACTTCGATACGGTATCCACCTTCAATTTCCATTGAACCAATTTTTACGCCTTTTTTTTCTCCCTCATATGCACTAGGATACCAAAGATAAGTTTCGCTGTTCTTTCCTGGTTTTGGTGAACCTGGTGAAATTCCTAATTGAAAATCATCTTTATCTAATTCTTCCAAGTAATAATCCTTTGATACCACGGTGTCTATTAGCATCTGCACACTATCGCCTTTGAACAAATTTTTACCGGAAGATTTTTGAACATACTTATCGTCTTTTACCTTTGCTGCCAGATAAAGATAATTTTCATCCCAACCGACCATAAAGTTTGCCGATAAATCTTCATCGCCTTTCCACTGTGAATCACCATAAACTACATTATCTGCATAATATCGATCCATATCCCATTCATCCAAAACACCATCGATGGTCGGCTCATCGTATAAGTAGATAGCGTCAATGCTTGGACCTGGGCGGGAATTTGGCCCTTCATAAGATACAGTAGGTTCTATTGTTGATGTACTGGTTTCAGTAGGTGGAACCTGAGTCGTCGGAGGAATTGTTGCCGTTGGTACCAATGTACTGGTAGGCATTGGTGTATCTGTAGCAACTTGAAGCGGTGCCTCCGCAGTCATTGTAGCTTGCATATATAATTGAGCAACTATTGAGGTTAAGGTGATATCAGGGGTTGAAGCAGTAGGTTTTGACGTAAATTGAGCAGGCAACGAGCAAGCTAATATGCTCAATATCATGGTGATAAAACCAATAATGATTTTAAGTTTGTTGGATTTCATAAATCCTCCTTATATTGCCCTATAAAACTGCCTTGGTCATCTGATAACTAAACAATCCAATACTGAAATATTGGCTAATTATAAGACGATTTGCAGGTTGATTTCGTTCCCTAAGAAAAAAACTTCGATATTTCCTGTCGATATTTCCTTGACATCTATACCAGATAACCGTATAATCCACCTGCCTGCCCCGAAGGGCAGGCATTCTTGTGGAAAATATTCATCTAAATAAAATAATGTCTTTACGACATTGAACAATAGGAGCGAGATATGCCCCCTCAACCAAAGAGAAAATTATCTAAAGGACGCCGTGATCGCAGGCGATTGCATGATCATCTAGAAGCACGCAATCTGGTGCAATGTTCAAATTGTGGAGAAATGCGCCTTCCTCACACAGTTTGCCCAAATTGCGGTCATTATAAAGGTCGAGAAGTCATTAACATCGAAGAAAAGAAGAAGTAAATTATCGGGCTGTGAGGTTCACAGCCCGATTACATTTTAAATATGCTCACTCGCAAAATTGCATTTGTTTTTCCTGGACAAGGCTCACAGGCGGTTGGCATGGGGGAAGATCTATCAAGATCCTATGAAATCGCCCGAAAAGTTTTTTCTGATGCTGATAAATTATTAAACTTTCCGATTTCGCAAATCACTTGGAATGGTCCAGCCGATCTACTGAACGACACAATCAACACACAACCAGCGTTATTATCGCAATCAACGGCAGTATTATATGTAATTCAAGAATACTTCCCCACATTAATTCCCGCTTATGTTGCAGGGCATTCAATGGGAGAAATTAGCGCTCTGGTAGCAGCAAAAGCATTATCATTCTCAGATGCCCTCAAATTATTAAGAATAAGAGGGGAATTAATGAAACAAGCTGGGATAAACTCCCCAGGCGGAATGGCAGCAATTATTGGCATGGATATTAAAGCAATTGAAGAAATATGCAATAAAGCCAGCATTGAAGAAAATACCGTTCAGATCGCCAATGATAATTGCCCTGGTCAAATCGTGATTTCCGGTACAACTACCGCATTAACAAATGCAATTGAACTCGCAAAACGATCCGGAGCACGTCGTATCATTCCTCTAAATGTAAGCATCGCAGCTCACTCTATATTGATGAAAAATGCA
>JAAZNS010000309.1 GCA_012798185.1 Chloroflexota bacterium
CACATACAAGAGGCATCATGCAAATCAGACGTACGATAAACGGCAGCATCCGATTAACAAGGTTCAAGGAGTACCTGGCTTTTGTCACTGTAACCACCCTGTTGGGTGCTACTGCTGCAAGCAATGGTTCGTTTGGATGGAAACTGATTGGAGTTCTATTAGCAAATTGGCTGGCTGTAGCCTTTGCTTTCATGATTAATGATGTTGAAGATGCTGAAGATGACGCATTAACTCCTCATAAATGCCGACGGAACCCAGTCGCCGCGCGCGATTTATCCCCTTTTACTGCCCGGTTGATGAGTTTTGGTGTGGCAGCTGGATCCGCACTCGTATATTCCACTCTGGGGAAAACAACCTTCTTGTTGGGTATGATCACTCTTTTGATCAGTTTCTTGTATTCTTGGAAACCGGTTCGCCTGAAGAATATCGCTTTTGTTGACTTTTTCACACATGGCTTTATGCTTTCCGGATTACAGTTCCTCACTGGGTATTTTGCTTTTGACCCAGCCCCTTTCGTGCACTGGATATTTCCCTTTCTTTTTATTTTCTGCATCAGCTGTTATGGGGAGATGTTTAATGAAATGCGTGACCTGGACGGGGATTTAAAAGCGGGCCTCAAACATACTGCTGCAGTGTTGGGACCCAAGGTTACCACCAGGTTAATGGGTGCAATGATGGTTTTGGCAGTAATTTCAGTGATTATGACAGCCTTTGTCATCCGTTTGTTTACCTTTTGGGTCTTATGGCTTGTTTTTGCACTTTCGCTTATCTTTATCCTCCCTGCGGTCATCCGAATTCGTCGGAACCAGAATGGAATCGCCATGCAGGAGTCCTTTCAAAAACCGCTAGAATATGCTGCAGCTATTGCATTGGGTAGCCATTTTTCCTGGCCATGGGCTACACAGCACGTTCTTCCATGGCTGGCCGCATTTCGCTTACTCATTTAACCATTACTATTCGTGCTCTTGACAAGATTCAAATAAGTAAGATACAATTAATTAGTTATTTTCGGAAAATAAATGAAAAAGAAACTTACTCACCGCCAACAACAATTTTTGAGCCAATTCCTGGATATCTACCGGGAAATGGAACATTCTGTGCATTACGTGGCCGTTGCCGAACGTCTGGGCATCGGAAAAGTTACGACGTATGAGATGTTGCGCTTGCTGGAAGAAAAGGGGCTTGTACGCGCCGAGTACCAGACGAATCCGGATCAACACGGTCCAGGTCGTTCAGTTGTCCACTTTTTTCCGACCCAGGAAGCCAATAATTTGGTCAACGTATTGGCTGGCAATCCTGCCGATTTAGAGAATTGGCAGGTTGTCAAAGAACAAATCTTACAACAGCTACGAGAAGGAAAAGCTGGAGGTTACGAAGATCTGCTTTCAAATCTTCTACTACGTATCCCGGAGAGGCGTTCCCTGTTAATTTTTGTTACAGAACTAATTACTGCCGTGATCTTAATGCTAACGACGATCCAGGATGCTCCTGAAATTCATGCATTGTTGAAACGCCTACAACAGATTGGGTTACCTCAGAAAATTGGTCTAAGTGTGATGAGTGGGATCGCTATGTTGGTCTCTGTAATGGAACACGCCAATCGCCGTTATTCGTCCATTCTGCTTTCTCATTTCAGCCGATACGAAGATGCAATCGCGCAATTGGATGAAGAGAGCCGACAAAAGTTGGGTGAGTTCACGCGCGAGGTCGTTCACATTTTATCAAGTTAATTTTTTTAACTAATATTTTCGTTGTTTTCGGATTTGAGATTCAATGACCAAGATTGCAATTTTGACAGACAGTACAGCAAATCTTCCAGTGGAGTGGATTGAGCAATATAACATTCGGGTGATTCCTCTTAAGATTCATTGGTTAAACGTGACCACACTCGATGGCGTAGATATCGCGCCTAACGAGTTCTATACGCGGTTGGCTCATAGCAAATCCCTTCCCACTACCTCGCAGCCGTCTATCCAGGATTTTCTCCAGGCTTTCGAAAGCCTGGCCGATCAAGCGGATGGCATTGTCGTTCCGCTGATTTCCTCCGGAATAAGCGGTACGGTGG
>JAAZNS010000029.1 GCA_012798185.1 Chloroflexota bacterium
CCGCCAGCGCTGCGAGTAGATATATACAGATAGCCGTTTAGCTCACCTAGAATATCAACCCGGCTGCTGCCGGCTTCACCACTGAACACTTCGGACCAGCTTGGAGTCCCATTCAGGCTGGTGGTGCGATATAAAATGCCAACATCATCGGTGGTTTCACTTCGCAAAGCCCCCACATTTTGAGTACCAAAATAGAGCGCCTTATTGAAAACAAACCCAGACCATGTTTCTACGGTACGATTATTATAATAAGAGGTACCAAAACCACTGACATTTTTCTGTGTCCAGGTTGTTCCATCGGCAGTGCACCAAACCTGCGTCCCCACATTCCAGTTTTGCGTTCCGCCGCACAAGTAACCTTGGAATACCTGCATATCTTTAAAGTTCGTATTATAAATATCGCCAAATCCGGCGCCATAGGCGGCAATGGCATCTTGCCAGGAATTGGGTGCGCCGGTAGCACTGCGGAAAACCCGCGTCCCGTATTTCGCGCTGCCGCCGTTTGCAGTGCTGGCGAAGATATATCCGTTAAAAGACGCTAGGCTGTCGATATGATCATTTTGGGTTATGTTTACGATTCCAAATGGGTAACCATTAGCATCGGCAGCAACTTCTTCCCAGTCTGCCTGGCTGGCAGGTTGTACAACACCTGCTTTTGTCCGCCAAATTCTTGCGCCGTAGGAATTATCTGCCTCCATGCCCAGGTAAAGCTGATCATTGAAAACCAAGACTTCGAAGCCTTCCTCGCTGGAGAATGAACTATCAGCGCCGCCGCCTAAACCAAATGCGCTGTCATTTACTTGGGTAAACGGCTGGCATGTTGAATCTATCGTTAAAAGCCGGGCTGCCTTTACTTTAGATGCTTGGAATGGCGCTGCGATAATAATAATGATTACCAGCAGCATAAAAACCAGGCAGCATTGCTTCACAATAGGGTGAAGTAATTGGTTTTGCATCTGCCTGGGTAAAAATTGTCTTTTCATTTCGGTCAATTTTTTCCATTCCAAAAAACAAAACGGGCCTGATAGCCAGACCCGTCGATTGGATAGCGTAGAACGGAAAAAATATCCCTGCTTCGGCGGCCTGGCGGTCATGGTTATCACTGTGATAACTTTAGATCCATGGCTTTGCGTCCCCGGTTTTCACCGGGTTTGCCTTTGTCGGTTGGTCAGGACCGTTGGTAAAGATCGAGAAAAAACAGGCTTGGAAAGCTCCAGGCCTGTGCATTAAATAATTATTTTTTGCTTCGGCGGCCTGGCGGTCATGGTTATCATTGCGATAACTTTAGATCCATGGCTTTGCGTCTCCGATTTTCATCGGATTTGCCTTTTCGTTCTTTTGTGTCTATTTTATGTATTAATTAATAAATGGTCAATATTTATTGCTGGCAGATATGTTAGTTTTTTTTCATAGAACTTACAATTCTTTTGGGTTAAATAAGCCTGGAGTATGATCCCGGTTATAAAACCGAAATTCATACTCCAGGTCACTGAAGAAAAAAGGGTCAGGGAATTATCGATTTATGGATTAGTGCCATCCAGGTTTAATGGATCGATCTCACCTAATGGAGAACCAGCACGGGTTTCTAAATCCAGTTCATGGATAATGGCTGGGCTTTCATAATTTTTCCGTGCGTCCGGTTGAATTTCGTCGAGGCAATTAATAAAAACCATGATATGACTCCTTTGCCTTTTTCCCATTACGATTTCTTCCGGGCGCTGAAGAAAACGCCTAATAACCCAACGCCAAGGACTGCGGGGATCAACACCATCGCGCTGGCATCGAATGGAACAGCTGAAAAGCTCTGTAGCGAAACAGCAGATGGATCAAAGTTGAAAGCATAGTCTTCCACTTCACCATTATTTACCAAACCAGTGAGCTGTGGTGCTTCATCTTGGGAGCAAACGCCATCCCCATTCGCATCTGGCACCAGGCGGAAACGGGCAAACACGGTAAATGTTGCGGCATCCTCGGGTAGATTGAATGGGATAGTATGCGCTCCGGGTGTAACATACATGTTATTGATGATATTTTCATTCCACGCAGCGCCATTTCCGTTGATACCTGAATCGTCGAAATCACCATCCGCCCCAGGGAGGTTAGATTCACTGTTCCAAACATCCATCCATCCACTCAAGCAACCTGCCCCCCCTGTTACAGTAATGATGACGGAACCTTGCCCATTTACCCATTTATACGGCTCGGGAGCCTTCACCCCGCCATCTTCATCAGATTCACCTGCGCGGTCATCTCCCAAGGCATCGTCGGTCGGCTGGCCATCGCTTTCAGCGTCGATGCCGCTTCCTAAATAAAGATTTCCAGGAATATGCCGGGCGCCATCGTTTGCCAGGCTCGTCATCGTGTAATTGTAGGTCGTTCCCTCAGGTAAATCGCCAAAATCGAGTTTAACGCCGTTGGTAAAGGTGCAGGTTACATAGCGATAATCTTTCATCGTGATTGCTGCGTATCCGCTTTTCCCATCAGCAGCTATTGATCTTTCAATCGTCACATCGGATTGCGGTACCCCCGAACCGTTAACAACTGAACAAGAAATATTTTTTAAGGTTGATCCAACGTTGGGATCAATCGTCTCGGTAATGGTATATATTACAGATTTTCCACCCCAATTGTATTCCACATTCGAGAATGTTTTACTTCCATCATGCTGCAGTGAGAATGAATGCGGGTATGTAATCCCGTTGTAAGTCGTTGATCCTCTCGATTTGGTAATCGTAAAATTATAATCAATCCCTGGGGTAGCCGGATCGGTTATTTTTTTTATAGTGATCCCATTATCGCAATCCGGGCTTTCGATTCCGGAGGGTTCTACTTCTCCTTGCGCCAAGGCTACGCTGAAAACCCCCAGGGTGAGGATAACTGCGATGAGCAATGAATATTTGATAATCTTGGTATTTTCCACGAGATCCTCCTTATGCAAGCGCTTTATGATCATTAAAAACAAAAGGCTGCCAAATAAAACCTTCGGCAGCCAGACTATCTGAACCCAGATCCTCAGCTTTGCGTCCCCACTTCACAATGGGTTTGCCTTTTTCGGATATTTTTAACTAATTATTAATATTATAACGCACCACTAATATACTTGCAATGATGAAAGGTTTCAATCACCCAAAAGTCCTAACCAATTCATAATAAAAATGAACCCGGAGGATAACAATTTCAACCGGGTTCATGAAGTTATTGAATAGACACAGGAAAATAATTAAATTACCTCCTTACCTCAAAACACCTTTATGGATTTGGGAATTGTTCATCTAGCGGTTCAGGTAATCCTAAGGGAGAACCCGCTTTGGTCTCCAGTTCTAATTCATGAATAATCGCCGGGGTAAGGTATGGTTTACGGATTTCTGATATTTGAGTGGTTTCATAAACATCATTCATGGCAACCTCCCTTAAAGCAGCCGCTTTCGGCGAGAGATGAACGCCCCTAACAATAAAATTCCTGTCAATGCAAATGCCGATCCAGTGAGGATATAATTCGATTTTGCATGTGCCTTCATATCCGCCAATGTAATCGCCGTACCGCCTGGTCCCGGTTTATTCGTGAAAGTGCAAGTTACATGCTGGTTGGCACCTAGGGTAACCGCCACATTTCCAGTAAGATATGGAGAAACATTGGTGATAGCTACCACTGGGGTAATTTCCTCCCCGCTGGATATTTCGACTGCCCTACAGGCAATACCATCTACCAGTCCTCCCTGCGGTGCAAGCAACCATGTAGTTCCATCCGGCTGGTTTTCAGTGAACGTGTATATCCCGCTGACCAGGTTAGAAAAAGTTATCGATTCCTGATTTACAGCATCCTGACCATCGACACTGGCAGGGCACCCGCTGATTACCGGGCTACAGTCATCATCCAGATTGAAACTGGCAGGTAGCATACTCCCCGTCGACGCAGTGGTGAACTGGAAATCGCGGTAATGCCACCAATCCAGTAAATCTTCATCAACCACATTTTTGATGATCGTAATCTGGCTGTCCTGAATAGTGACCACTGCATCATCATCATCGGTCACTGTCCTGGCAGGATCGCCCACGGCATTCCCGGTGACAACAGCGACATTGGTGAAACTCTCGGTGACCCCGTGAGCCATGCAGGTATATGTGATATCTTCGCCAATTGGCAGTGTATCGCCTTCCCATTCGCCGCTGCGTACACAATCCGCGGTCAACGCATCAGCCACGGCAACGTTCTCCAGATCGACATTTCCTACATTACTGATGACAATATTGAAGACGGCATCGCTGCCAGTGGTTATGTATTGTAAATCTGGCGTTTTTTCAATTCGAATAGCGGGTTCTTCAACTAACATACGGGCAAACAGGCAGGCATGGTTTTCAACCTCCTCCTCGGTTATAAATTCCTTGATATCATTTCCAGGTTCATA
>JAAZNS010000310.1 GCA_012798185.1 Chloroflexota bacterium
AAGAGCTATGCGGCAATTATACCGATGACAGTAAAGAGAATAAAAATGGGGATACCACCAATAATATATGGGGATGGATCGAAGACAAGAGATTTCACAGCAGTAGAAGATGTCGTGAGAGGAGCCATCGCAGTGATGGAAAAAGGAAAGACTGGTGAAATCTACAATATATGCTCATCGAGAGAAACAACGGTGCTTGAAATGATGGACATGATCGCAAATGAGTTGGGATACAAAGGATGTTATCAGTTCAGTGATGAGAGACAGGGAGACGTAACACGGCATCTAGGATGCAACAGAAAAGCAATGATTGAGTTAGGATGGTCCCCGGAGATAGGATTAAGAGAAGCCGTAAGGAGGGCAATACGTGAATACTAAATGCAAAATACACGATTCGATGATGCTATTGAACAGTGATGGAGAACTATATTGCTTCGAATGCGAAATCGAGAAAGCAAATAATTCGGAACCATCGCAATCAGCACAAGTAACACCAGAGACGAAAAAAACGATACAAGACCTGATATTAAGAGTAAAACACACGAGTGATAAAAAATCAGCGAGAAGGAAAAGATACGAAGCATCGATGGTACTATTAAAAACACTAGAAATAAAACACAAGCCAGAATGCGTGAAATGCATGTTAAACTGTGAAGTAAAGCACAAGGAAGATGTAGAGTTTTGGGCGAGAATTGAAGGCATTGAACCAGTGTACAACATGGAAAATTGCCCAAAAGAATAAAGGAGAGATAAAAATGGATTACAGAGATGCTAGACGATATTCGGAACTAGATGATACAAGATGGACAGTGGGCGCAGTAAAAAGTATAATGGGAGACGATGTGAAAATTGACCAGACTGCACTGATCTACGGTGCACGGGACATGCACATATGTAATGGTAGTTACATAGGACCTTATGTCTACATGAGAGGGAAGATTGTTATTGGGTCACTATCATGGATAGGACCATTTACGCAAATTAATGGGGAGGGGGGTGTGGAGATTGGTAAGGCAGTTGGAATAGGAAACTCGGTAATCATATTAACATGTGAACACGATCAACAAGACATAAACAAACCAATAAGTTTTGGGGATTTGATAAAATCACCAGTACGTATTGGAAATGGATCAAACATTGGAGTCGGATCAATAATATTGCCAGGAGTATCAATCGGGAATGGTGCACAAATCGGAGCAGGAAGTGTAGTAACTAAGAACACAGTAGTAAAAGACTTCGAGATATGGGCAGGAAATCCAGCGAGAAAAATTGGTCAGAGAGTTTGACCATTAATCTCTTTTTTTTATCGAAATAGTAGCCAAACAATGAACAACGCGAGAAATGCCCATGCAAGCCAAAAAACTACAATAAATTTGCCGTCTATTCTCATTTATTTTCACCAACAACACATTTAGTATTCGTGGGTGGCCTTTGCCACCCTATATGCATCCCAGATCCCGAATATCCAGAACAATGGTACTGTAATGAATCCTACCAATGCGAAAATCAGCAGGACGTTGATTGCCTGGATCAGCATGAAAATTAATCCTTTCGCGATCTGTCCATTGTATATTTGCCCCAGTCCAGTTACGAAAAACGACAGTACTGCGGCAATTCCTGGATCTTTTTGTATCATTTCATTTCCTCCTTATTTCTTGTTCCAGTCTGGCTAATCGCAGGTCATACATTTCTTCTATTTCTCTCATTTCAGCATCACGCAACTCGTGACATGGCATTGATCTTAGCAAGTCCCTGCTTATGTTTATCACAAAGATCGAGAGTTCTTTTTCCGATGCCAAATCATTTGCCCCCTCGATTGGGGATTTAGTTTTTATCTTTCTTAATGCATATGCTCCGTGGAGACATATATCTGTTATATGCTTCAACGTGAAAAATATGTCCTCGACATAGTTTTTGTATATTGGTTTACTGAGAATTCCTTTATCCATTCAAATCACTCCATAACGGCCTCGTGAATAACATACGTTGTACGATTCCTGATACTTAGAAAAATCAGCATACAGCTGCTTAAAATAATTAATGCCTATTTAAGTTAGTTCATATTCATCTTCCGCAAGTAGATCAAATCTAAAACACCACTTATTCTCAAGATACTTTATTGCTTTTATAGCCTTCTGCCTGCCAATGCCAAGACTAACAGCTCTTTTTATTATATCAGATTTATGTAGTGGCGGACCTCTGCGACGACCACTTCCAACTCTAACTATGTCGAGAATATCCATATTGATTTGGTCTGGGTTGGTTATAGGTTCGTCCAGGTCTGTAGTATATTGTGGCATACAAGTTAGCTCCATTAAATATAATAGTTTTTTACAGGTCACACGACTCATGCTTCTTATGAAAATCATCCACTAGCTGCTTATAATAATTCATTCCCTTTTCATTC
>JAAZNS010000311.1 GCA_012798185.1 Chloroflexota bacterium
CGCTTTTGGCAAACAATATCTGACCATTGGCAAGCAACACCCGCGGTTACGCCTGCCAGGCAGCGGCGGCATCCCAGATGTTTCGATTTTCTATAATGATATTCTTCTTTATGTTCCGCGGCATTCAAGAGTTACTTTTGTTCCTAAGTTGGATGTATGTTCTGGATTGGGGAATTCTAAGGCACGTACTCATGGAAAAGGTCCTAAATATCTGGTTTCCAATTTAGGTCAATTTACATTTATCGATGGTAAAATGCACCTGCAAACCTATCATCCAGGGGTATCTATCGAACAAATTAAATCTCACACCGGTTTCGAATTATTACTTTCACCCACTCTACACGAAACCCCTCCCCCGACAAATGAAGAAATTACCTTGCTCAGAAATGAGATAGACCCACTGGAAATACGAAATTTGGAATTTTTAAGCGGCACTCCGCGCAGGGAGCTATTACATCGAATAATTGCGTTAGAATCATAGAAATTGATGACTTACTTGAAACATCGTACAAACATATTTGGTGAAAATCATTTATACCAATTGGTTATTCGAACTATTGGTTGGGGGAAACGCGCTTTTTGGCGGTTGGTCATGATCTTTATTTTAATGTTTCAGTTTTCCACCGTTCATGCTGAAAAAACTCCTCCAGGTAAAACAGCCGAACAAAAAGCCATGGAATTATTGAAACAACTATCGCCAAAAGAAAAAGTTGGTCAGTTATTTTTAGTTACATTCAACGGAAATAAAGTTGATTTAGAATCCCAGATATATAAATTAATCACGAAATATCACATTGGGGGAGTAATACTATTATCCGTCAATGATAATTTTGTTGCAGATGAAGATAAATTATATAAAATATTATCCACAAACCGCGATTTACAAAAATACCGCTGGACCGCTTATCAGCAAAATTTGGAAAGTCAGGTTTCAACCGATGTAAATCCGTTACACTTTATTCCTTTGTTTATTGGAATATCCCAAGAAGGAGATGGAGCACCTTACGACCAAATACAAAGCGGAATCACCACGCTGCCTAATGAGATGGCTATCGGTGCCACTTGGAATTTAGACCTGGCGAAACAAGTTGGCACCGTGCAAGGCGTCGAATTGTCCTCACTTGGATTTAATTTACTTTTCGGCCCTGCATTAGATGTTTTGGAAACTCCCCAACCTGAGGGTATCCTGGATCTAGGAACCCGCTCTTTTGGTGGAGATCCATATTGGGTTGGAGAAATGGGGAAAGCCTATATCAGCGGTGTTCATGAAGGCAGCAACAACCGAATAGCTGTGGTTGCCAAACATTTCCCAGGCAATGGCGGATCCGATCGTTCACCTGAGGAAGAAGTGGCAACAGTCAGGAAATCTTTTGAACGGTTGAAAAATTTTGATTTGGAGCCATTTTTCGCCGTCACTGGAAAAGCTGGAGAAAAAACCTACGCTACCGATGCCCTTTTAGCTTCTCATATCCGTTATCAGGGATTTCAAGAAAATATACGTGCTACAACTCGTCCGATCTCATTCGATCAGCAGGCTTTCAGCCAGCTTTTAAATCTGGCAGCTTTATCGACCTGGCGAATAAACGGGGGTATAGTGATATGCGATAATCTTGGATCTCAAGCTGTTCGGCGTTTTTATGAATTAACCAGTCAGGAATACGATGCACGCCGAGTAGCGCTCAATGCATTTCTTGCCGGCAACGATTTGCTCTATTTAGGCGATGTAAAAAGCGGCGAAGATGAAGATTCGTATACATCAACAGTTAAAACCCTCGATTTCTTTGCTCAAAAGTACCTGGATGATTCTGAATTTGCCCAACGGGTAGATGAATCGGTTTTTCGCATCTTAACCCTAAAATACCGTTTGTACAATGAATTCACTCTGGCAGTGGTGCAGCCAATCGATGAAGGAATTGAAAAAATCGGAAAATCGAATAATATCTCTTTCAATGTTGCCAGAGAAGCCGCCACATTGATCAGTCCCTCTCTCGAGGTTTTAAATGATACGATTCC
>JAAZNS010000312.1 GCA_012798185.1 Chloroflexota bacterium
CCTGGGTTATAAATCTGTAGCCCGCAAAGGTCTTTACCAGCAGCTTATTTGGTCTGCCAATGCATTAAATAATGGCTATTATGGCTGGCGCGCCGGAGATCTGCTTTCAATAGAATTGGACGACGGGCGTATCGAACAATTCGACCCCTGGCAAAATGCTGCCACGGTTGCGCTGCATTACTACTATAACCTGCTCCTGCCTGTTGAAGAATACCAGCATGCTATCAGCCCCGAAGGATTAGCGGCAACATATAGCCAGTTGTTTGGCGATCCATGGGAACAAGCGCAAGATTTCATCCCCGGCAGTTTACAACAGCCAGATTTCGCCCTGCCTTTCCTTTCCGGTGCTCCCTGGGCTTATACCGGTGGACCTCATTCAGGATATGGCAGCGGCGCGCCTTTTGCGGCTGTGGATTTCGCACCTCCCTCAAATAATCCGGGGTGTGTTTGGAGCGATCATTGGGTTACTGCAGTAGCACCAGGTGTTGTGGTGCGCTCCGAAACAGGCGTTGTTGTTCTGGACCTGGATGGCGATGGTGATGAACGCACCGGTTGGAATGTTTTTCACCTTCATATTGCTACTGATGGAAGAGTTCCTCTCGGAACCAGGTTGAATACCGGAGATAGGATAGGGCATCCTTCCTGCGAGGGAGGCACCGCTACAGGAACTCATGTTCATATTGCCAGAAAATACAATGGCGAGTGGATCCTGGCTGATGGCGTCTTAGCTTTCAATCTGGAAGGATGGATCGCTCATAATGGCAGCAAAGCATACCAGGGTACTTTAAGTAAACTCAATACCACCATCGTTGCCAAACAAAACCCTAATGCCGCCAGTTTTATCGAAGCCAGCCCTCAAAAGAACGAAAATTCGCAATAATAATATTTACTTTATGAAATCATAACTATTGGGTTGTCAAACATCATCCAATAAATTCAAATGGGCACACAGCAACAAACCCTTCCCCCATCCATCCGCGCAAGCGGGGATACACAGGGCGAAGGGGTAATTAAATCGAGGATATCCCAAATAAAGATTCTTATTGGATAGATCACCAGCCAAAATTTAAACTATAATTAATTAATGTTTAATATTATTGATATCTTATTCAATATAATTGATATTTCTTCTTGACATTATTTATTATTATGAATACAATATCAATAATTCTGATAATAGAAATCAGGTGAAATATGAACGCTATTCCCAACACTTGTCCGTTTTGTGGCGGAGAAATAACCGTAACGCGTCTGCACTGCAATGATTGCGACACATCCATCGAAGGAAGATTCAGCAGTGGTCATTTCTCGCAATTAACCCCCGAGCAATTCAAATTCTTAGAAGCCTTCATCCGCTGCGAAGGTAAATTCACGCGCATGGAAACAGAGCTTAACCTTTCATATCCAACCTTACGCAACCGTTTGACCGAAGTCATCCAGGCTCTTGGTTATGAAACAACCAGCGGAGATGAACCATCTGGATTATCCGATCAGGCGCGTCAAAAAATTCTGGAAGACCTGGATGCCGGAATTATTACGGCTGAGGAGGCTATGCGTCTCCTGCAGGAGAGGTGAAGATTGTCATGCACCAACAATCGATACCCATATCCCCTTCAACAAAATTATTTCTTGAAAGCATCGCAGGCGATTTACAGGTCATAGGTTGGGAACGTCCCGAGGTATTCGTCGAATCTGCCAACAAAGAAGATGTCACGATTACCCAACAAGACAACCAACACCATGTTTCCTGTAGCGATGATTGCAGTATCTATGTGCCCCACACCGTTGATATCGATGCAGGTCAAGTGCAAGGCGATGCCCAGTTTAATTTTCTCTCAAACCACCTGCATATTGATGAAATTCATGGTGCAGCGATCTTTCAAAAAGTCAGTGAAGTGCAATTGAATACCATTACCGGTGATCTATTGGCAAACCAAATTAACGGTCATATGATAATCGATCAAATCCGCGGGAATGGGATATTAAGCCGCCTTCACAAGGGATGCGTCATCCAAAAGGTTTTTGGGGGATTGCAGTTATACGAAATCGATGGTGATATCTCAGCATCTGCAGAGGGAGATATCACCCTGTGTCAAAACCATTCGGTACAATCCAGCACCAAAATAATCAGCGCTGGCGACATCCATTGTCAAATGCCCGAAAATATCGATGCCCAAGTCACTTTAAAAAGTCATGCAAATACTATCAAGATCAAATTGAGAAACGAAAGCATGCTCATTTCCGAACCGGAGAAAACTCTAACAATCGGTAATGGGAACAATCAAATATTACTTACAGCGGGAGGAGAAATCATTTTCTCCTGCCAGAAATACAGCCAGCAAATTTTTCATGATTTCGAAACAGACTTCGACATCGATTTTCAAAATATATCCATAAATTTCAAAGAACAATTGGAAAGTCAGTTCAAAAAACAAATCGATATGCTCAACACGCATATGGAAAAGCTTTCTGAAACGCTCAGCCAACTGCCCATACCTGACGTCGAAGTAGACCACATGGTCGAGCGCGCTCGCCGGTCGAGTGTCATTGCCGCCCAACGCGCCCGGGAAAAAATGGAGCGCACCCAACGTAAACTGGAACGAAAAATAGCAGAAGCCAAACGTAAATCAGAACAGAAATCTGCCCGGTATCCTCAAGATCACCACACCATTCATATCCAGTGGGATGTAAACCCCAAACGCACGCCTCCAGAAGAACCAATCTCACCAGATGAGCGGTTAATGGTGTTAAAAATGCTGGAACAAAGGAAAATTTCACTGGATGAAGCCGAAAATTTGCTGCGGGCTCTGGAGGGGCAGGAAGAATAGGGATGCCATAACCTTACCTGGCAGCCAGCAAAAAAGGCTTGATATGATCGTTGCTGCTGCTTTTTACCGACTGGCTATTCCACACATTTAGCGATAAAATCTCCCCTATAAGCCAACCATCGCTGGTTTGTAACTACTTGGGTTATGACAAAAAAATCTTGCTGGTGCAACGATTAAAACCACTTAAACAGTTAACATTGCCGGAAAATCCATTTTATATTGATTTCGATAGCCAGGAAGACGGCAAACAGTTCCAAAGAATTAGCGGATCAGCGCGGAGGTCTTCGAGATGGTTTATAGTGAAGAACGCATGAAAATCTTAAAAATGATCGATGAGGGAAAACTAACTGCCGAAGAAGGAGCCCGTTTATTAACGGCATTAAGTGAAAGCCGAAAAACAAGCCGCGCAAAAAACACTGCTTCTAGCAGCACCAGCAGCCCGCGTTGGCTGCGCATCCGCGTTACCGATTTGATCAATGGGAAAACCAAAGCCACCGTTAACCTGCCTCTGGGCATGATGGAGGCATGTTTGAACATCGCCTCACAATACGCTCCCGATATTGCTTTCAACGAACTGATAGACGCTGTCAATGCCGGCGCACAGGGTAAGATTATCGACGTGGTGGATGAAGTAGACAGCGAGCATATCGAGATATTTATCGAGTAAAGACCTAAACCATCTCTGGCAATCAAGAGCAGCACCAGATATCAAGAGTGTTTCTTTTCCTTATGCCCGCTGGTCGTCTGTCTTGACATATCAGTGTGCCTGTAGAATATCAAGCAGCAGGCAGATCAAGTTTTCGAACCCGCGATGAAGGAGAAAAGCGTATTTTTTAAAATGGGCTGGCAAATCGGCATCAGTCTCAGAAGAGGAATGGTTCCAATTTCCACGATTTTAGTAGGATTTGCTGTAAAATGCGTCTGGGTTTATTTATTCAAGATCATTCACAATGCAGAAATCACCCTTCCCGATCCCGATATGATATTTGAACCTCAAATCTTATAATCCCCGCTTTTTACTAAATTGCGTTCACCATTTAAAAGTTCCTCATAAATCTGATACTTTAAAGCAATCGGGAATACTTTGTTCAACATTGCCTGCGCCGGGCAGTACCGCGTTGCAGAAAGCTCAATAGCCCGTACAACAGCAGTTTCTTCCACACCATGCCCGCAAATCATATATTCAAGTACTGCCTTGGTAAACACTTTAGGATGCTCAGCAGCGCGCTCGATTTGGGCGGTCACCTCGAACTCGGTTATGTCCATGCGCTTTTTCTTCAAAATCGATATGACATCCATGGCAGTGCAGCCTGCCAGCCCAATGGCAAATAATTCCATAGGACGGAGGCCGTCATTATCACCTCCCACAGAGGCATCTGCCCCAAGCGGAACGCTAAATCCGCTCTCAGCCTCGCCATTGAATGACATGCGCCCTTTCCAGAAAACTTTTGCTTTCATATCATTACTCCCGTAATGCTTACCGACTACGAATTCAATTTTTTGCCGTTGGATTACAGTCCCTTTATTTAAGATATGAAATCATCCAAATTCAACCGTTTAAGCAGCCGCTGATGAACCTCCTCAGAGGCAGTCTCTCGTTGAGCCTCGTCGTGATAAAGAGAAACTGTTTTACGCAAGGTATCGATGACCACCCGGCAATTATCACAGCCTGCTAGATGTTGTTCGATTGCATGGCATAAGGATTCTTCTAGGGTGCCATCGATATATTCAGATAAAGAACCTAACAAATACCGGCACTGTTCGTGGCTCATGAAGGCGACTTCCTTTCAACCAGCCTCTCGCCGAAATATTCAGTGAGTAATTCACGTAAACGCAATCGGGCGCGGGAAAGACGGGTTTTTACTGCCATTTCACTGATGTTCAATACTTCACTGGTTTCCCGCGTGGAGAGCCCTTGAATATCCCGCAATATAAAAACTGCCCGTAAACCAGGGGGTAAACTGGACATCGCTTGATCTAAATGAGCTTTTGCTTCACTAGACATCAATTCATTTTCCGGCAGGCAGCACCAATCGACAATTTGAACAGGATCTTGTTCACCTTCATCGGTTTCAACCGGCTGGTCTATAGAAACCAATTCTGGCTGCTTTTTGCGCAGAAACATCAACGCCTCATTAACTGCAATGCGATAAATCCATGTGGATAAATTGGAACGTCCATCAAAAGTATCCAAATGGCGGAACACCTTAATAAAAGTATCCTGCAAGATATCCTCAGCATCTTGCGGATTGCCCAGCATCTTCAACGCCAAACGATAGACAAACTGGTAGTAGTTTTCTACCAGCCGGGCATATTCTGCCCGATCGCCTGCGCGCAATGCGTCCAAAGATAAGGATTGCTGGTTTGTTTTATTCATTTAGATGCGCTTAAATAAAAATAAGTAACAATTCTTTAGAAAAATTGGATTATTGATACTCATATTAGGTAACGAAATTATACAGCAATCAACACCGCTGCCAATAGGCAGATGAACACCCCCAGCCAATGTTGGCGAGTTAATTTCTCCTTAAGTATCAGGGTTCCTAATACCACGGTAAAAGCCGGGCATAACGAAGATAAAACAACAGCCACATCCACACGGGTGAATTGTATAGCAATCATGTAAAATACATTCCCACCCGCATCCATTGCGCCGGCGAGCAATGCCATCGGATTGCTGAAAAGGGAGGGCATAGAAACGCGTTGTAAATTGACCATGCATAGGGCAACAATCAAAGAAGTCAACCGCGTGAATACCAGCGGAGAAAATATTTTCCCTGGCTGAACCTGATCGATCAAAATAAAAAATCCTGAAAATCCTATCCCGGCAATTATTGCCAATAATAAGCCTTCTTTCGCCTTTCCGCCCAATTTTATTGAATCGGAACCCGAAGTCAACCAAATTCCCGCAAATGCAAAGGCAAACCCAATGAATTGAGTGGGCTTTGGGCTCCCTTCGACAATCAGGCTGTAAATTACCGGCAAGGCAGTGCTGATCACTGCCGCCACGGGAGCCACACCAACAATATTTCCCAGTGAAAGCCCGCGGTACAAGGCAGCAACGCCAAAAACACCGGTTAATCCAGCCAATACCGCCCAAATAATGCTGGATGAATCAAGCATTCCTTCACCCCGTATCAGAGCCGCAATAATCAGAATCACAAGCCCCGAGATGCCGAAATTGACCAATACTTGAAATTGGTTTTGTTTCCGGGCAGCAATTCCGCCGCTAAAATCAGCACCACCCCACACCAATGCCGCAGTCAGACCCGATAGCACACCTAAGAAACTCATTGAAATCATTGTTAATCCGCTGAATCATGATTGGGAGAATCCGCAAGATCACATTAACCTTGCCTTCGGACAATCCAACATCCCCCGTCTATTTTACCCGTTTCTCTCACAAAGAGCAAAAATTTGTGTCGTGTATAAAATTGGGATTATTGGCGAAACAGGAATGATCGAAAACGAATCAGCCACCCACAGATTGGGTATGATGCGGTGAGGCCGGTTGATTCGTGTTCTCTAATTACCAAATTCCTAATCCATTTTACTGATATCACTTTTTGCTTTACAATATACATAATGATCGTGAGGGATTATTAACAGTAAATATTTATGTCAATCATCACTTTAACCACTGATTTTGGAATAAAAGACGGCAATGTAGGCGCCATGAAAGGCGTCA
>JAAZNS010000313.1 GCA_012798185.1 Chloroflexota bacterium
AACCTGCCGCCCAGCCCCGAAGCCCCGTATGCCCTTGAAGAACGCCGCCATCCTACCATTGAAAACGATCTCCTGCAATCATTGTTATCATTAGGCACGGAAACTGACCCCGATAAATTATGTCAATCGATCACAGTCGTTGTGGCGCATTCTCTGGTATCTGACTTATGTTTTTTGGCATCACCACCCGATGAACAACATGATATTGTCTTTGAAAGCGGCTATGATTTGATCCGTGAGGAACCGTTTCCGGGTTTTTCTATTAAGGAGCACAATTTGCCAGGATTGTCTGCTGGCATGATGCAGAATCAGATCGTGCACATTCCAGCTGGCAGTGATTCCCCTGATTTGCTCAGCCTGGCGCGTTCACTTAACCTATCCAAGGCTGGTCACGTTCTGGCATCGCCCCTCACAAACAAAGCAGGTGAAGTCATCGGTGCGCTCGTGCTGATGACACCATATTCAGAACACGCCTGGAGCGACAGCGATCAGTCCACTCTGGTTATGATCGCAAATTCTGTGGCGCAAATCTTGCAACGACATTTGTCGCAGGCGCCTTACCGTGAGGAAATCAGCGCTTTGCAGCAAAAATTACAGGCTGCCGACCAAGAAATCTTCCGGTTATCCTCTCAAATCGAAACCTATGAGAGCATCATCGGCAAAGAAAGCAGCCCCGGCGGAGAATCGGGCAGCCAGCTTTCAACGGTTCAGCCGTTGATCGAATATGATCGTCTGGATGGTCACCAGGTATCTGTTAGCCAGGAAGATGCCAAACCTAAAGGGTTCCTGGCAATGAGAACAGAAGGCAATAATATTGAACAAATTACTGGCGAGCTGCATCTTGCCCTGGAAGAAATTGACCGTTTGAATAAAAAGATTTTAGAACTGGAACAAGCTGATCGTGAATACTTAAATCGTACTGATATTCACTTGACATCAGGAAGCGAATCGGAAATGACAGTCAGGATTGCACAAGAACTAAGCTCACCCTTATCATCTATCAATGGGTATACCGATTTCCTGCTGGCAGAATCTTTCGGCAGCCTGGGTCCGATTCAACGTAAATTTGTCGAACGGATAAAGTTTTCCTGTGAAAGGATCAATCGCCTCTTGCAGGTAACGCCAGATTCAAATGTAACCCTGGCAGAAAGATTACAGCTTCATCCCGAGCTTTTAAATTTACCAGAGATTATCAACAGCGCTGTCGAGCGAGTCCGTTTCGAAATGCTGGAAAAGAAATTATCGCTGGAGAAGAACCTCCCGGAAGATATCCCTTTCATTTACGCCGACCGGGATGCCCTAGATCAAATACTGACGAGTTTATTGGAGAATGCCATAAACATCACGCCCGAAGAAGGGAAAATATCTTTACGGGTAGTTCAAAAAGAAATCGGTGGGAATCAATTTAAAGCGCTAATCCAGATCAGCGACCAGGGGGGTATCCGACACCCGCAAACACCTCCTCAGGTATTCACTTCTCAACCAGAATCAGATATCATGCCTCATAATCATGGAAATATCGATATGACCATGTTGAAAGAATTGGTTGAGATGCAAGGCGGCAGTATATGGATCGAGAGCGAAGAAGAAGTTGGCTCTACGGTCAATGTGCTCATGCCTGTTTCTGCTCCTCAAGATGGGCAGACTGTTGATCTGGGGGAAGATAAAAATGATGAAGAATCTCAAGCCCAAACTGAGGAGGAATCTCAAGGATGAAAAAAGGGTTACGCCAGGTTCTTCTCGGCTTCCTTGTGGCAATCCTTTCTGGCTTGCTTATTTTTGGTGCTATAACCCTGTCACTCTCCGAGCGGGGTAAAAAGGCTGCTCTGCCTGCATTAACCCAAGTCGTGGAAACTACCCCAACTCAAACACCAACCCCTGTTCAGGCAGCTAAGGATACCATTACCTCCGTTCCTTCCAAGACAACCTCTCCCCAAAAAGCGAGCAGCACGCCAACCCAAAGCGGGCAAGAAATTAAAAAACAGCCCAGCAGAACCCCCTCTGACCAGGGTGAACCGACTGGCGTTAAAACAACCCCAACCACAGGTCATTACGATGGTGAATATCGCAGCTTCCTTCCCCTTGCTCACAGCGCCCAGAAGGAATCCTCTGCGGTAAGCATTCAAGAAACTCAAATCCTGGCAACGCCAACACTTGAGCGGCAGGAGTTTATCGTGCAGGCAGGCGGGGAAAAATCGAAAACATACTGCACTCCGCCGCGTGGCTGGGCAGTGTATATTATCCGACCTGGTGATACAATAACCAGACTCAGCCAGGTCACCGGTGTTAGTGTTGCCCGGCTTAGAAAGATAAACTGCATGGGTAGTTCCAAGAAATTACGCGTCGGTAAGCCTTTCTTTATCCCGATTGTGCCTGCGAGGCTTCCTGCGCCGCTACCATTTTTCCGCTTCTTTATGCTCCCCAGGGAACCCCGATCGCCTGAATCTACGCAGCCGATCGTCATTATTACCATGCCCCCAGAAGCGCCTACCGCTGCACTTCCTTCGCTAAATGAAATTCCATTAAAATTTATCGCTTCTGGAAGCAGGCTGGATTCCTCTACAACTCATTTAAAAAGGTTGTTCTATGCCGTTATTTAAACGTATCGCCCAAATTTCAATCGTTCTGAATATCATCCTGAGCATAACTGCCTGCTCGATGCCTGGGTTGACTGTGGTACCCATTTCATCTTCATCGCAGTTTGAAGTTACGCCGCAGGAAGAGGTTATGGTTGCAGAGGTTGCCGGACCTTCATCGGAAGCCACCCCTACACCATTCCAGCCCTTACCTCCCACACCGGTGATCTTACCCACTGGCATACCTACATCAACTCCGGCACCTACCAATACACCGCCGCCCGAACCTCCCATCGCACTATCCACGCTGCCAGCAGTGCAGATCGATAATGTCCCCGACCAAACTAATTGGATGCTGCTAGGCTCAGACCGCCGCAAGGGCGATAAAGGCTACCGCACTGACACCATTATCTTGCTTACCCTTAACTCAAAGAGCGGTACAGCTGCTATGACTTCATTCCCGCGCGACCTGTGGGTTTACATCCCTGGCTACGGCGAAGACCGCATCAATACGGCTTTCTATCGCGGCGGTTTTAAAATGCTGGCTGCCACTATGCAGCACAATTTTGGTGTTAAACCGACTGGCTATGTCTTGATCGATTTTTCAAGCTTCAAACAGATTATTGATAATTTAGGCGGGTTGGATATACAGGTGACAAACACCCTTACAGCAAAAAAACAAGGGCACGGCATGGTAACGATCAAAAAGGGTCTTCATCACATGAATGCCGATAATGTATTGTGGTATGTGCGCTCCCGTAAAACCACCAATGATTTTGCCCGCAACATTCGGCAACAAGAAGTGCTCATGGCTTTAGCCAACAAATTTATCAGTATGGACGGGCTCTCGAAAGCGCCTGAATTATACAAAATGTACAAAAAAGCAGTCATTACTGATCAGGGATTCGATGATTTTATCCAATTTTTGCCTCTGGCAATAACGCTGGCGAGTGATATGTCTCGCATTAAACA
>JAAZNS010000314.1 GCA_012798185.1 Chloroflexota bacterium
GCTCTACTTTCTCGAAGTGTGCCTCGATGACATAGTCAACGTTTATTAAAACTAGTGCAGCGCGTTGTTGGCGTTTCTCGTTTGTTGAAATATAAAGTGGTTTTTGCGCCCCCTTCATGACCTGCATGACGTTATCTACAGATGCTTTCTCGCTCACCTCATTCCTGCGAATGTTTGTAAATTGAATTTCGTTGAGCACATGGATTTTATCGATCACCCACCGGATGGCGGGTTTCCAATAAATCGCCTCGATAATGCCGCGCGCAGCGGATGGTGTGATCACGTCGTAGCTCACCCTTTCTGCTTTCATTTCCGGTCGGGTGAATAAGGCATATGGACCGCTAATGCGAATGGTAATTCCATATCCCATTTATCTGACCTCCTTTAAAAAGTATTTTTAGAAAAATATCCCCTCGCCGCCTTCACTTTCAGGGATATGCAAACCGGTATCTAAATCATAATAATCATTGAAATACTCAGGATTAAGTACAGCATATTTTCCATCAATGGTTAGAACCACTCCTTTCGAATTTATTATTTCAAACTCATTTTCATGAATGTTTACGGTGTAAAGCTGTAGTTTTCTCAAGATGGAATTTGGATATTGGGTGTGCTGCAATTCGTCTATCAATTCTTCTGCTTTCTCGTTGAGAGGAATGATTATAGGTATTGTTGCATCTTCAATGATTTGGAATTTCTTTGCCGCAGTCTCAAAATCAAATTTTCCCTTAGAATTCTCAAAACATTTCATGATTAATTTATAATCGAATGAGATATTGGGATCCTGCAGGTTGTAGAGTTGGTTGTAATACGTATCAATTGCCGGGATGGAAATCGGTGATTCAGAATAATCTCGTAATACATTACGTGTCACTTCAACTGCCTGCGAGATATAACATGGTATTTTTTTGATGAACTCTGACTTTGGCTCAAAAATATATAACTCGCTCGTTTTATTGTCCATATTGCGATTGACGCGTCCTGCGGCTTGATTGATGGAATCCAAACCGGTAAGCGCCCTGTAACCCACCGGGAAATCCAGGTCTACACCAGCTTCCATCACTGTAGTCGAAACCACGCGGCATGATTGTTTATTTTTCAATCGTTCTTTAATTTCAGCCAATTTTTGCTTTCGATGAATCGGACACATCAATGTGGATAAGTGGTAAACTCCGTCACCTTGTAGCATTCGGAATAATCCGTTGGCATGTCGTCGTGTATTGACGATGCACAAAGCCTGCTTTTGATTGTTTAATTGGATGGCAAGTTCCTCATCATTTAATGAACCTAAATGGACGACATTCACGCGTTTGTAAAAATTAAATAAATTCTGCGGATTTGGGGCTAATTCCGATATTGAAGTTCCCTTGGGAAGGAATCTCTCCAATTTGGGTTGGGTGGCGGTAGAGAATACTACGCTGGCGCCATAATTGGTTACTAATTCCCAGATCGCGCTCAATGCTGGTTTCATATACTCGCGTGGCAGCATTTGTGCTTCGTCAAATATGATGACACTCTTCGCCAAATTATGTATTTTTCGGCAGCGTGATGACTTGTTTGAAAATAGTGTTTCAAAGAATTGTACGTTTGTGGTAACCACTACCGGGATATCCCAATTTTCTGCTGCCATTTTTAATTTATCGACAGCGTTTCGTGTGGAGTCATCTGGAAAACTGGTGTGTTTTTGTTTTAGTGAATCCCAATCGAAATTGGAATGGTGCTCTAATATATTTTCTTCGCCAAGAATGTTTTTGAATATCTCTGCATTCTGTTCGATAATTGTTGTGAAGGGAATAACATAAATGATCCTTTTCAACCCATGTACTGCCGCGTGGTTGAGAGCAAATGCCATTGAAGCCAGGGTTTTACCTCCTCCGGTTGGAACAGTTAACTTGAAAAAACCCTGACCCGCGTTTGCTTTTTCTACACAAGTTTGTAGTGTCTCCGTGCGTATACGATTGATGTCAGTAGTTGGATTTTCGAATTTACGTAAATATCCGTTAAATTTACTGCACAAGCTTGGTATATCAGCATAACCACCACGCGGTTTTTTCCCTCTCATGAATGTTTCGGTTTCCTGAAAATCAGCGTCTACCAGTGCTGAGTAAATCATTCGCGTTAGAAAAGCCAGCGAAAATCCTAACTTACCGTTCAATGGGCGAACATGCAGACGTTGTGGAAATGGTAATGCTGATAAATCTATCTCTGTTTTATAAGCACCGTAATCGCAAACATCGCTTTCTAGACGTGCGATGAGCGTACCATTTTCAGGCAAATCAGTAAAATCGCCATAATCCAGCAAACCTGTATGGTGTCCTGTGATGGGGTATGCCAGTAAACGGGCTATCAGTTCATATGGTGTATCTTTACATAAAGTGACCAATTCTTTTGCCCCAGCGGTTGAATGGTCAACACGAATTGCTTTGCCTGCCAGACGTTTCTGAAATTCTTGAGAGTATTTTCCCAGATCATGTACCAAGCCTGCAATATAGGCCAGGTCTGCTACATTCGCATTACTCCCAAACTGTCTTGCCAGATCGGCAGTATTTGTTAAATGCTCAAAGACTGTTTGCCAATACTCAGTTTCTTCATCATCCCGGCGGTGTGCAAAGAATTTGGATTGAAGAATATTCAAATTATGGTATTCCATATAACCCTGCCATTTTTTCCACTTCGTTTTTCAGAGTCTCTCGCAACTGCTCTGGCTTAAGCACCTCCACGTCTGCCCCCCATCCGCGGATCCAGGGCAGCATCTCCTGCGGTTCCGCGATGGACGCGCACCACATCAGGCTGCCATCCTTCTGTTCGGTGATCTTCTCGCTGGGATGCCAGCGGCTTTCCAGCACCCTCCGTGCTACCTGCTTTGAGAAACGCAGTTCCACTTCGA
>JAAZNS010000315.1 GCA_012798185.1 Chloroflexota bacterium
AAATCACGAAGCTGATGCATTTGTTACCGCAGGAAATACTGGAGGAGCGCTTGCTACAGCATACTTCCGGTTAGGCACCCTTCCTGGGGTGGAAAGGCCTGCCTTGACCGCCCTTTTTCCAGTAAAAGGAGGGCATTGTGTGGTATTAGATATCGGCGCTAACCCAGATTGTAAACCGGAACATCTGGCGCAATTTGCAATCATGGGAAGCATCTATGCTAATAAAGTGCTGGGAAAATCCAATCCAAGAGTAGCGATATTATCGAACGGTGAAGAACCTGGGAAAGGTAATGAATTGGTGAAACAGGCTTTTCCCTTGATTGCAGCAAGTGGATTGAACTTCATTGGAAATGTTGAGGGAAAAGAACTGTTTGGAGGCGAGGCAGATGTTGTTGTGGTCGATGGTTTTACTGGAAATATCCTGTTAAAATCTAGTGAAGCAGTTGCCAAATTAATCACCGATTTACTGAAAGAACAAATGATGGGAAGCCTGCGCACCAAAATAGGCGGATTATTGGCGAAACCCGCATTTATCGAAATCAAACGGATTATGGACCCAGGAGAAATTGGCGCAGCACCGCTTCTGGGGATTAATGGACTGGTATTTATCGGACATGGGCGGTCAGACGACCATGCTCTAGTGAGTGCAATCCTGGTTGCCAGGCATGCAGTCTCAGCCAATCTGCTTGAATCGATTAAAGATACAATACAAAAACAACTCCTTCAAGCATAGTCATCAAAGTAAAAACATAATGAATAATGATAATAAAAATATAAAACGAACTGTAATTACCGGAATGGGCGTGATCAGCCCTATTGGTTCGGGAATCGATGTTTTTTGGGATGGGTTGGTTTCCGGTAAATCGGGCATCCGCCGCATCACCCAATTTGATTCATCCCATTTGCCCTGCCAGATTGCCGGTGAAATACCTGATTTTGAGCCATCCAAATTTCTAGACCGGAAAGAAGCCCGGCGTATACCACGATCAGGGCAAATTGCATTAGCCGCTGCTATCATGGCAGTTGAAGATGCCGGTCTCCCAGATACTATGCCAATTCCTGAACGTGCCAGTGTAATTTTTGGTACAGCGATTGGCGGCATTGACCGTGTCGTCGATGGGGTTAAAATATTACACGAACAGGGTTTCGATAAAGTCACACCTTTCATTCTCCCATTTGGCATTCCAAACTTATCTGCTTTCTTAATTGCTAAACAATTTCAATGTTTGGGCAGAAATAGTACAATTACAGCTTCTTGTGCAACAGGAACGCAGACAATTGGAGAAGCAACCGAATTAATTAGACGGGGACTGGCAGACATCGTGATAACTGGCGGTACTGAAGCATTAATTACGGATTTTGCTATAGCCGGATTTTCTGCAATGCGGGCAATGCCAACAAACTTTAATAATGATCCTGAACGGGCATCCCGCCCGTTCGATGCTAAAAGAGAAGGTTTTATCTTCTCCGAAGGCGCTGGTGTTCTGGTTTTAGAGAATTTGGAGCACGCTCAATCAAGAGGCGCACACATCTATGCTGAAGTCATCGGTCATGCCACTTCCGCTGACGCCTACCATATCGCTGCCCCCGATCCAGAAGCTGCAGGTCAATCGAGGGTAATGCGCTGGGCATTAGAGGATGCTGGTGTTGCACCTGAGGATGTGGATTATATAAATGCTCATGGAACCTCTACTCCAATAAACGATGTCAGCGAAACACAGGCGATTAAAAAGGTATTTGGGGAACATGCCTATACAACTGCAATCAGCTCGAGCAAATCAATGCTCGGGCATGCGATGGGTGCATCGGGTGCATTGGAAGCCATTGTTTGTGCATTGATCCTTAGTAAGGGTTGGATAACACCAACCATTAATTACGAATTTCCAGATCCTGAATGTGATCTAGATTATGTGCCTAATCAGGCTCGCCAAAAAAAAGTGAATATTGCTCTTTCTAATTCTTTTGGGTTGGGCGGACAAAATGCCTGTCTGATCCTTAAAAAATACGAATAAATCAAAGAGGTAAAGTCCATGCAAATTATCACAAACGAAAAGCTAATCCGTCGTTATACACGCATAGCCCGTATTAGTGTTATCGCCGGGATGATCGTTCTTATCGGAGGCTTTCTATTATCTATCAAATATCCCCAACAGCAGATATTTGTTATATTAGCGCTTATAATCGGTTTTTTCTTGTCGCAATTGGGTATTTATTTCACAAATCGCTGGGCGCGGCAGCCACGCTCGGATATTTTACTGAATCAGGCGCTTAAAGGATTTGATAATCGATATACGATTTTCCATTATTCAACCCCAGCTTCTCATTTATTGATTGGTCCTGCAGGTATATGGGTTCTCTTGCCGCTCTTTCAAAAAGGCACAATCACGTTTTCTAAAGGAAGATGGCGTCAGAAAGGTGGAAACTTATATTTGAAAATGTTTGCTCAAGAGGGTTTAGGCAGACCAGATTTAGAAATCCAAAGCGAAATCGATGCAATTCGTAATCATATCAAGAAAAACTTACCCGATATCAGCCTTCCCGATATAAAGGGTGCTTTGGTTTTCACCAATAAAAACACAAAAATCGATATCCAAGACAATCAAGAAACTCCTGCTGCTACCTTGCACATTGACAAATTAAAAGAATATCTGAGGAAAATTGCTAAAACCAAACCAATCCCTATCGATAAATCTATCGAAATTCAAAAGGTGTTTTTAATGGAAAAAGGATTAGAAAAGACCTCGGATAATCAACATGACACCGAGCAAGATTAGAGGAATCCCAACCACTAATCCAACAATCGTGACACTTACTAAAACACCAGCAATCATAAACAATAGCCCAAGAAGTATTGCGACTAATCTTCCCGTCATTCCAACAATCATGGCTAAAAATTGCCATAACCACCAAAAAGGAAGCAAATACCAGGGTATTCGCCTGCGCTTTTTTATATGAATACTCATTCATTCCTCCATTACTTTTCGTATTATTAAACGTAATTCACTTTCATCACCAATAAAAAAATTACTTATTCTTGCCAGCCGCCCACTATGTGGACAGCTGGCATCGAACAGTGCAGTACTGTTAACATATTCTACGCTTAATATTTTATTTGGTTGCTCAATAAAGTAAAAATTCCACTAACTAAGAAAAATGTAAGCTAATTAAACTCTGGGCTCATCCAATATAACCTGAATAGTTACGTTTTCCCTTTCAAAAACTCCTCGATATTCACCGGTAATCCTTTAGCACCATCCAATTCTGCGTAGATCATAGTCGTATCTCGGAGATCTGCCTGCCATAAATTTGCGCCGGTAAGAATTGCCCCGCGTAAATTAGCGCCGCGCAAATCAGCTTTTCGTAAATCTGCGCTGGTAAGATCTACCGTACGTAAATCAGCCCCTAAAATATTTGCCTCGAATAGGACTGCGCTGGAGAGTATGGCTTCAGATAAATCTGCATACGCTAAATTTGTCCGGCTCAGATTCGCTTTGCTCAAATCAGCTTTACTGAGGTTGGCATTGCTTAAATTTGCATAAGATAAATCAGCTTCTATCAGGCATAAACCACATAGATTTTCATTGCTTAAATCTACCCCCCGCAAAATCACACCTTTCGAAGGGCTAGTAGCTATAATTTTTATCACATCCAAACGAGTCAATTCACCCATTTACCTCTCCTTATTCACAAATTATTTGTTAAATGACACCGTCAATTTCCCCTCAATATCATATGTATAAAGCGCTGAAAATGGAGGATCCTCTTTTTGGTTTGCGATAATTTTAGGAAGCAGTATAGGAAGATCCTCCACTAACGGTAAATCCGATATTTGATCGACAGAAAACCATAATAAATTGCCTTCTGCTGTTTCATTGACAAATTCGGTTGAGATAATTTCTTCATTTACCTCACCCTTGAAGATAAAAATCCCAACTCCTGTTTTTTTATAGACATCGATCATAATTGTTCCGCACAACCATAGATTATCAATCACCAACCCTGTCTCTTCTACTAATTCCCGCTGTGCAGCAAAGTATATACTCTCCCCTCGTTCAACATGCCCCCCTATTCCATTATAACAACCAGCCCATATTTTTTTCTTAGAGTCTCCTTTTATTAATAATATTTTTTCCCCGCGAAATAAAAAGATCAAGGTGCGAGGGACTATCATGTAGCGGTTGTTTAATCGCCCTTGATCTTTTGCTGGCATCTCTTCTGGTCTATGAACAAAGCATAATGATTTTCTTCGATGACCGGAGTAACCGCGTCATAGTGATAAATATATTCATATGATTACTCCGATCATCATTTTTTTAAGGTACGCAGGGAAAGCCCCGAATTTGAGATAAGTACGCAGTACCCGCAAATTTCTCTAATTCGGTAACTCATCTACGCGCCTTAATGCAGAAACTGTAATTTCATATCAATCAGCCAAATCGCTGATATCGGTATCGGGAGATACATCTGAAATATAATCCGATAATTGGGGTTCGATGATCACTGGTTTGATGGTCTTCGATACCACTTCGCTTGTATTTACTACTGCCAGATATTTGAATAATTTGATAAATTGTTCCTCCCAAGCCTTCCCAATTTCTGCCTTCTTTTCAGCAGTCATATTCCAAAGTTGTTTTTTAAATGGGCCAATAGCATTCTTGCGGACTTTATAATAAAATTGCTCGTCGGTCATATCCGGCTTTCGATCAGCAGCATTTTTCTCATCGAGGTAATGATAAATCTCATCACGCAGAGCATCTGGCAAACGATCAAAAAGCATATTTTGAAAATTAGTCGCTAAGTGAACTTCACATGCCTCTGCCTCGACGAACTTACCAAATGCATCCTCAGGCAGGGTAGATGCGCCATGTTGTACTGCACCGCCCATCTTGTAATCAGCCCGGGCAATGCGGCTTAATTTTAGCAATGTATCGAAATCCACACTCACCTTGGCAATCGACCCATCGGGTAATACTACGCCGCCATGCGATGTGCCGGTCTGAATGCTGATCTTACTAAGCCCGAAAGCCTCTGTGTCCAGCTTCTTCAGTTCGCTGTTGAAGCCATCCATATAGGCGCGTAATTCCTCTTCTGTAGAATTATGACCGCCCACTTCGCCAATTTCACCGCCAATGGAAATCCTAACGCCTTTCGGTTCGAGCGAGCGGATGTATGCAGCAAACATGGCGGATAAGCTAGTATTGTTGTACTGCTGCTCAGCAATCGTCTTCTTGCTCAAATCGACCATCGTAGAGGAATCCACATCGATATTATAAAATCCAGCAGCAATTGATTCTTTGATCAGATCACGAAGCGCATTAATTTCAGCATCCGGATTTGCAGCATATTTTTTCGCAGAAACCTGGAAATGATCTCCTTGAATGAAAACTGGTCCCATGTAACCTTCAGCAATGGCAGCTGCTAATACACTGGTGGTATATTCACTGGGGCGTTGGTCGGTATAACCCATCTCCGAACGGGCAATTTCAAAAATGAACGCACCAGCGTTCAGTTGATTAGCTGCCCGGAAAACTGCTTTGGCTGATTCGAAAGATAATGCGCGTAAGTTAATCGCAGGTACAGTAAAATTCGAATCCACCTTCCCTAATCCTCTCGCGATATACAAGTCATTTATGGAAGCTGGAATTACGCCCAGCGAGAGAGCGATCTGCCGGGTTAAATAACGAGCTAATCCTTTTTGGGGATCGGTCCCCAAAGCAGATACCTCTGCCAAATGGAAAATGTTGGAGCGTAATTTTTTTTCATCTTTTATTTCCACTTTCCCCTTGACCACAGCTACGCTTTGGTCTAGTAATCCTAACAAATCATTCAATTCCCTTGATATCATAGGTAACTCCTTAGATTATCTATTGTTTTAAAACCTGAAAATCATTCCCTTTTTTTATTCTCGGTCGGTAAGACTTTCAATATTATTCGTAATTTAATTATACAACCTTCACACCAAGTATAACGTATATAAGAGAAGATGTGAAATTAATCAGCCAGCTTGGATGAGTTTTTGAATTTTTAGACCAACTTACCATGACCAGAGCGGTTATAAAGATACTAAATAAATCTCGATTTTTGTTGCACCAATAGAAAGATAACGCTATAATCGAAGAGATTATCTAATTGAAGTAGTCACGACAGATAAAAGGAGAATACGATGAGTGACTTAAAAGATCAGTTGTTTGGTAAAGTAAGCTCAGATATTGACCCCTTCAAAAAAATTCTTGGCTATATTCCGGGTTTTAAAGGATACATTGAACGGCAGAAGCGACGCGATGCTGATAAACTGCTCAGGGATACGATTGCAGACCGTATCGAGGAAATGTGGGCAAGAGTATCGACATTGCAAAGGGATTTTATCAGCCGTGGAGAAATCGCATTGGTGGATGACTTGGAAGCAGCTGCTGTTAAACTAAGAACTTTTGCAGATAGAATTCGTAGAGCACCTCGCGGGTATTCCAGTTTGTTTGAAGCAGTAAAAGTCAATGAAGATGAATTAGCTCAGTTGTATCAGTACGATGCATCGATGCTTGAGCTTTCCGATTCGGTTGGACGGGCAATAGATAATATTGAATCATCTATTGGTACAGATGGCTTGGCAGCTGCTATCCGAAACTTAATCACCATTACTCAACAATGCATCGATGTCTATAATCGTCGTGATGAAGCAGTAACTGGCGGCTCTACAGAGTAATTATTCCATAACAGCCTTAATAGAGCAATTTTTAACCGATCTATTCAGCAATTATAGGAGAGATGACCATGGCTCGAATATTCGATGTAATTGAATATCCCAATGAAATGCGTGATGAAATTGTCCATCGATTTCCAGAGGAGGGTCCGGGCAATTTCCGGATTGGCTCTCAGGTAATCGTCCGCGAATCACAAACAGCAGTATTCTTCCGAGATGGAAACGCTTTGGATGTATTTGGCCCCGGAAGACATACTATTGTGACTGCTAATATTCCGTTGATAATCAATCAAATTGGCAAACTATTCAATGAAAAAACACCCTTCCCGGCAGAAGTATACTTTGTTTCTATGCGGGATTTTGCTGACCGAAAGTGGGGCACTCCACAACCGATCATTGTTCGTAATCCAAATATGGGTTTAGGTGTGGCATTACTTCAAGGTTTTGGCACTTATGGCTTTCAGGTAAAAGATCCCCAACAATTCGTTACACAATTGGTTGGTGCCCAGGGTACATATCGCACCACTGATATCGAAAGCCGATTACGCTCAATGCTGCTTTCTAAATTACAAGACCTGTTAGGAGAAACTGCAGCGAAAGCAAGCGTCCCTGAATTAATTGGCTTGACTGAAGAATTAGGTGCTGGCGTACGAGCCAAAGCACAAGATGATTTCCTTGCATTAGGATTGACATTAAAAGCCTTCTATATCGAAAACTTAAAACCATCGACAAAATCAGCGGAGGAATTGCGCGCTATGGGTATGTTGGATATGGCAACC
>JAAZNS010000030.1 GCA_012798185.1 Chloroflexota bacterium
ACCGCGTGATTATTCCTAATTCTTGTTCGGCTTGTTGTGCACCTTCGATCACCCAATCCATTACCTGGGCTAGAGAAAATCCTTGCGCTTCGCATAATGCTACGGGTGTAAAGCGCAGCTCCAGATATTGAAGATTATCAGAAGCGGCATCAGCAATTGCTTCATAAGTGATACGGGCAATAATTTCTTGTGATCGGTAAAACAAACGCAGGGTTGAAAATTTAGATAGAAAGTTTTCAAAGGTGAATGGCTGGTCTTCCTGCATTTCAACCATCGTACGCAATTCACTGGTTGGAGGCAAACCCATTTCCTGGGCGCGTGCTAGGTGACGCACAGTGTCGAATCGTAGTGATCCTTCCAGGTGGCGGTGTAGATCGATTTTGGGAAGCGCTATACAAAATTCAGATATTTTTGAATATAAAGACGAATCCATCATCGTTATTTTGCCGAATTCTATCAATAAGATAATTGTAACTGCTGAGGCTGTGATGGAAAAGCCCCGAATTTGACACCTCAAATTCGAAAACTCACCTAAGCTGGCTGAGCAGTTACCAGAAACTATCGATGTCGTCTGCGGCGTTTTTTACCGCTTTTTTGTTCGGAGGAGGATATCGATTGATTTTCATTTTTCGCGGGGATTTCCTCCTCTAATATGCGGTTTTCATCATTACCGGCTTCTGGAATGACTTCTGCTTCTGCTTGCACAGGAATTTTTGGTGCTTCTGTGCGGGTTACCGATGTTTGCACTGCGCTTAAGTCTCGCGGGCGAAAAGTAAACATTCTGGTTACCACGCCCATACGCATATTTGCTAATAATTCTTGGAATAATTCATAGGCACGGTTTTTATATTGCACCAAAGGATCCCGCTGAGCATAAGCTTCCAACCCAATCGAAACACGTAAAGCTTCCATTTGGGTAAGATAATCTACCCAAAGCTCAGTGATTACCACAAGCAGCAGCTGGCGATAAACTTCGGTCAGCGCTTGGCGTCCCAATTCGAAGATCAACAGTTCTCTGTGTTGTGCATCCAATGAATTGAGAGGCATTGTGTAAATTTGGTTATAAATATCTTCTCCTAAAGCATTAGCAAAACCCCGCTGGGTGGTTGAATCCATTTCGCTGATCGAGGAATTTGCCAGCCTGCTCCATTCGGTTATTCCCCATGCACGGTGCAAGTTTGCCTGAGCTTTCTCGAGGTGTTCTAATACTTGCCGTGAAATTTCCTCTGGCTGCTCCTGATCGATGAATTGGGCAGCATAGAAGATATAGGATAATCTTTGGGTTTGCATTTGCCGCCGCCGATGGGTTTTTTTATCGAAGATGGTACGTGATCCTTGCGGCATCATCATCAGCAATCCAATAATATCGTTTACACCTAAAAAACCTCGAACGTTACTCAGTGCCGAAGCCAAATCATGGCCAATTTGCCCGCCTTCATCGCCCTCTGAATTGCCAACCAGCCGTTCACGGCGTTTATCAAAGATCACTTGGATAGCCCTTAAGATATGATCGGATACCTCATCCCAATCATGATTCAAAAGCTGCCCGATATCGATATTTAAACTGTCTTCCAGGCGGCGTTCAACTGACCCGATCAAGCGGGTAATGGTTTGCGAGATGACTGCGGATTCTACCTGGCGGCGGATATCGTCACGAATTTGTTGGGGGTTTTCATGGATCGACCGCATCTGATCATTCGATACTCGCATAGGAATATGGGTCAGTGTGGATAATTCATCGAGCAGCTGGCGCGGTGATCTCATTTGTTCTTCTTCTTCAAGGGTCAAGCCCTCGAAAAATGTGTCAACGGCTTCCAGCTTCTCTGCTAATTGACTATTCATCCGCTCTTGCGCCTGATCGAGCAAGCCTTTCATCGTATTAAGAATATGGTTTTCTTCTGCATTAAGAGATTCCCTGGCAATTTCCAATAGTGCTTTTCGGGCATCACCCACAGAAATGCCGGTTATCCCATCTTGTGTTTGTTGGTATTGGTCGAAAATATGTTTGGTTAAGAGATGCAGAGTAAGTGAAGGAAAATATAGAGGTCCGATAATCATTGTTGGTTGAATTTGCTCCAACCATGAAAGCAGCTTCCAAGGTCCTTCTTCATCTTCCAGGGCAAGCGGTACCCGATGATTAACCTCGGTGCGCAGCATCTCGCTTACATCTTCGCTAAGGTCATCCTTATCGAAAATCAGGTTTCGCTGTTCGTAGATCTTAGCCCGCTGGGTGTTGAGCACATCATCGTATTCGAGGAGATGTTTACGCACATCGAAGTTTGCGCCTTCCACACGGGTTTGTGATTGCTCCACGATACGGCTGACGACGCCAAATTCCAACGGGATATCATCATCGATTTTCATGCGCTGCATCAAGTTGTCAGCTTGTTCACCGCCAAACAAACGCATTAATTCGTCTTCCATCGAGAGATAAAAGCGGGAAGAGCCCGGGTCGCCTTGTCGGGCAGATCTGCCGCGTAATTGATTGTCAATCCGCCGTGCTTCGTGGCGCTCTGAACCTATTACATGTAATCCGCCCAATTCCCGCACGCGCTGCATATTTTGTACGTAGGTGAGGAATTCATTCACTTGCGTCTCATAAATTCCATAATCACTCGGATTCATTGCCAGTAATGCTTTCGTTCGATCTTGCAGCGACATGTTATAAGGATCGGAATATCCTGCACGATTTAATAAACGATTTACACTTGCTAAAACGCTTTCAGGTAATTCACCGCCTAATTTTATATCTACCCCGCGGCCAGCCATATTCGTGGCAATTGTCAATGCACCAAACGCACCCGCCTGAGCAATGATCTGGCTTTCTTCAGTATGTTTACGGGCATTCAGCACTTGATGGGGAATTCCTGCTCTGAGCACATTTGCCAGGCGATCGATATTGCCATTGGAAAGCTGCAGGATAGTGCTGAGTGTTATCAAATTTTTATCATCTTCGGGGTTAAGAGAAAGCCCCAAATCACGCCCCATTTTTCGCATGGCGGAAATATCCAATTGATCCAGAGGCGCCACCAGGTATTGAAGCTCTGGGACTTGGCGCCCGTCTTCAGTTCGATTGTTTTTTTCAAACCATGTGTATCGCAGTAACAATATTTGCGCTAAACGGCGCAGCGGTTCAGCTTTTAGGCGGGATGAAATTCGTTCGGATAATTCAACCGAAGAAGTGCCAACCAGAATAGGACGACCTAAAACGTGATATTTAATGATTTCGCGGGTTAAGGCGCGTAATTTTGCTTCTTCGGTGCGATAGATGATATCGGGGTAATCTTTCCGTTTCCAGAAGATAGGTGTTTTCTGTGGATCATCGCGCCGAATATAATAACGGAATTTGTAACCGTTTTCATCCTTCCCTTCGATTTCTTCCATGCCCGATTCCGGGCGGGATGCCGTATATTCCAGATTGGTTGGGATGGCTAAAACTGAAAGTTTGTAGATTTTGTCGAATTCTTCTGCTTCAGTAATTGCCGTACCAGTCATGCCGGCAAGCTTTTTATACATGCGGAAGTAATTTTGAATGGTGATAGTGGCGTAGGTGACGTTCTCCGATTGCACCCGAACCCCTTCTTTGGCTTCCACTGCTTGGTGTAGTCCATCAGACCAGCGCCTGCCGGGCATCAGCCTGCCGGTAAATTCATCAACAATCACAACTTTTCCAGCTTGAACCAGATAATCTTTATTGCGTTTAAAAAGGAATTGAGCGCGCAAAGCCTGTTCCAGGTAACCTAAGATGCGAGCTTGTTCAGGTGTAACATCCTCAGGACGGTCAGGATCGCGCAGTGCCATGTTGAGTAATTCCTCAACATGGATTTCTCCAATTTCGGTTAGGGTCACATTGCGGTCTCGCTCGTTGATCTCGTAGTCTTCCGGTTTAAGTGCCTTTACCACCTGCGCCATCCGCACATACCATTCGCTTTCATCCTGGGCTGGACCAGAGATGATCAGGGGTGTGCGCGCTTCATCAATCAAAACATTGTCCACCTCATCGACAATCGCATAAAAATGACCGCGTTGAACTTTATCTTCCTTTCGCCACACCATGTTATCCCGCAAGTAATCGAAGCCGAATTCACTGTTGGTTCCATAAGTGATATCCGCTGCATAGGCTTCCTGGCGGGTTACCATTCTTAATTGGTGCTGATCTTCGTGGGGTGATTCTTTTTCCAGGTCGACAATAAACGCTTTTTTACCATTTTCGGTGCGGGCAGCCATTTGCAGTACGCCTACGTTCATATCCAATAAATTGAATATTGGCGCCATCCAGCGGGCATCTCGGCGTGCCAGGTAGTCGTTTACTGTGATCAGGTGAACCCCTTTTCCTTCTAATGCGTTTAGGTAAAGCGGCAGTGTGGCTACCAGTGTTTTTCCTTCACCAGTGCGCATTTCGGCAATTCTGCCCTGATGTAATACGGCGCCTCCCAGAAGCTGTACATCGTAATGGCGTAAGCCAATCGTGCGCTTGCTGGCTTCACGGACAGCGGCAAAGGCTTCGGGTAATAAGTCATCCAGGGTTTCGCCTTCTGCCAGGCGGGCGCGAAATTCGGCTGTTTTGGCTCGTAAAGCATCGTCGCTTAGCGCCTCAAATGTTTTTTCCAGTTCATTGATCTGATCGACAATGACAGAGATTTTATCCAATTCGCGTTTATTCGGATCTCCACCGAAAATACGTACAAAATTCTTTAGCATAATTCTGCCTTTCTGCGGGTCGATTATAGCAGATTAAGATGAAGGGTGAATGAGTGAGGCGGAGTAGCTGTGAAGTGAATCTCAAGATGAAAATTGAAAACCGAGATATATTGATTGTCATTGGTAACTTGCAAATAAGGGATCGGATGGTTGGATTAATGGGAGAGTAGTTCACTTAATAAAAACATTAATCTTAAAATGTATTGATTATCGCCCTCTAGATGCTATAATCCAAATAACGCTTAATTTACCCGAAGAAAGAAAAATATCCCCATATGTGGCGGTATATATGAGAAATATAGCCGCATATTTGGTATTTTTCTTGCAGCATCAGATTAATAATTCTCTTATCCAATAAATCGATGACATTTGTCCATCTGCACGTCCATTCTGAATATTCCCTGCTGGATGGTTTTTGCAATCTAAAAAAATTAGTAAACCGCGCCAAAGATATGGGTATGCCTGCCATAGCCCTTACCGATCATGGCACGATGTTTGGAGTGATCGATTTTTATAATGCTGCACTGGCAGCGGGGATTAAACCGATCATTGGGTTGGAGGCATATCTGGCAGCCAATGGCATGAAAGACCGTGACCCGCAGGCAGATAAAAAATCTACTCACTTGCTGCTTTTAGCTGAAAACGAAACCGGCTATCGAAATTTGCTTAAGATAGCCAGTGCAGCTCAACTGGAAGGCTTTTATTATTATCCGCGAATCGATCATGAATTTTTGTCGCAGAATGCTGAAGGCATTATTTGGTCCTCGGGATGCATGACTTCGGAAGTGCCGCGTTTGATCAATCAGGGGAATCTTGAGGCAGCCCGCCGTCAGCTGGATTGGTATTTTGAGGTTTTTGGTCCCGACCATTTCTTTTTGGAATTACAGCAGCATAATATCCAAGAGTTGGAAAAGATCAATAAAGTATTGCTGGAAATGGGGCAGCGTTATCAGGCAAAATATATTGCCACCAACGATGTCCATTATATCGAACAAGAAGATGCGCACCTGCAAGATATTCTGCTTGCTATTCAAACAGGCTCGGTCCTTAGTGATCCAACGCGCATGCGCATGACCGATAACTCCTATTACCTACGCAGCCCCAAGGAAATGGCTGCGTTATTTTCCGAAATACCCGAATCACTCAGTAATACTTTACTGATTGCTGAGCGGTGTAATCTTGATCTGGGATTTAAAGGGTATCACTTACCAGAGTTCTGTCCGCCTGATGGTATTACAGCAGAAGCGTATCTGCGGATGTTATGTGAAGAAGGGTTGAAGCGCCATTATGGAGAGCGCGCTAATTCGGAAGAAGTCCGTCAGCGTTTAAATTATGAATTAAAAATCATCCATCAGATGGGTTTTGACACCTATTTCCTGATTGTTTGGGATTTATGCCGTCATGCCCGGGAAGAAGGGATTTGGTATAACGCCCGCGGTTCTGCATCGGGTTCGATTGTAGCCTATACATTGGATATAACACTGGTAGACCCAATTGCGCACGGTTTGATTTTCGAACGTTTTTTAAACCCTGGGCGGGTTTCTATGCCGGATATTGACCTGGATTTTCGAGATGACCGGCGGGCGGAGATGATGGAATATGCTACCCGTCGTTATGGTGAAGATAAAGTGGCTCAAATAATCACGTTTGGCACGATGGGTGCCCGGGCAGCAATTCGAGACGTGGGACGTGTTTTCGATATTCCTCTTTCAGAAGTGGATAAAGTGGCAAAACTGATACCGAACATTCCAGGTAAACCGGTATCGATCCAACAAGCTATGGAAGAGGTAAGTGAATTCAAACAATTGGTCAATTCGGCGGATTATATTAAAGAACTGGTTACAACGGCTGCAAAAATGGAAGGGGTTGTTCGCAACGCCGGCACCCATGCTGCCGGTGTGATCATCACCGATAAACCGGTTATCGAATACATTCCCCTTCATCGTCCTACCGGCACTTCAGCTATGGATAGCCCGGTAAAGATTGTAACCCAATTCGAAATGTCGGTTGTGGAATCACTGGGGTTGCTAAAAGTAGATTTCCTCGGCTTGGCGACATTGACCATTATGGCAAAGGCTTGCGATTTGATCCGCCAGCGGCACAACATCGAATTCCGGCTGGATAATATCCCTACTGATGATCCAGAAACATATGAGCTGCTGGGGCGCGGTGAGACTGCCGGCGTCTTTCAATTGGAAGGCGCTGGGATGAGGCGCTACTTAATGCAAATGAAGCCAAAGGAATTGGCGCATGTTATTGCCATGGTGGCGCTCTTTCGCCCAGGTCCTATGGAATTCATCCCCGATTATATTCGCCGGATGCATGGCGAAGAAAAGGTCACCTATCGCCATCCGATGTTAGAGCCAATATTTAAAGAAACATATGGTTATCCGGTTTATCAGGAACAGCTAATGTTTGCTGCAGTTCAATTGGCGGGTTATACCCCTTCTGAAGCGGATGATTTAAGAAAAGCGATTGCCAAAAAAATTAAGGAAAAACTCCATAAACATCGCGAGAAGTTTGTCAGCGGCGCTATCAGAAACAATATACCGGAAGAAACCGCCAACGCCATCTTCGATGATTGGGAAGAATTTGCCAGATATGGCTTCAATAAGGCGCACGCTGCAGATTATGGGATATTAGCGGTACAGACGGCTTATTTGAAAACCCATTTTCCGGTTGAATACATGACTGCCTTGCTTTCGGTCTCACAGAATGATACCGATAAAGTGGCGTTTTATGTAGCAGATTGCCGCCATATGGGTATAAAAGTTGCGCCGCCGGATGTGAATGCCAGCGATTGGGGATTTACCATTGAAGATTGTCAGGAACCTGGTGAGAGCGGGTGCAAATCCACCATTCGGTTTGGATTGGGTGCGATTAAAAATGTAGGGCAGGGACCTGTTGAAGCCATTTTGCAAGGCAGACAAAATAAACCCTTCGAAAGTTTAAACGATTTTGCTAACCGGGTAGATTTACGGCAGGTAGGGAAACGCGCTCTGGAAAGTATGATCAGGGTTGGGGCATTGGATTGTTTTGGACCACGCTTAGCTTTATTGGAGGCAATAGACCGCATTATTTCGGTCAGCACAGCCCATTTTCGAGCCATCGAAATGGGGCAATTGAGCTTGTTTGGTCAACACACCGGTGTTCAAGAGACGATCACGCTGTCACGCAGTGTTATTGAAGCCAGCCGGCGGGAAGTGCTCAATTGGGAAAAAGAATTGATTGGGCTTTATGTTTCTGATCACCCGCTCAGCCCTGTGATGGACGAAATTTCACAAGCAATTACCCATTTCTCGGGTCAGCTGGCAGAAGCAAATCCCAATGAAAAAGTCCGTGTTGCCGGGGTTATCACCAAAATACGCCATCATCAAACCAAGTCTGGTAAACCAATGGGTTTTATCAGCATCGAAGATGTTCAAGGGACAATCGATTTGGTTGTATTTCCTTCTGTTTGGGCTAAATATTCGGAAAAGATTGCTTACGATAAAATAATATTGGTGGATGGCAGACTTGATGGTGAGGGGACAGATGTAAAAGTTTTGGTGGATACCATAAGCACTGATTTTAAAACGATTACCTCTTTGGAAAATTCAACCCGCGGGCAAGCCGTTTCTTTTGGGGATGAGGGAAATCATATACCTCCCCATGTAGAGCAGATCGGAAACAAAACTCCTCAGGTAAATATTCCTTCCGAATCCGATTTCCCGTCAATTGATTACGAAGAGACAGATATTATTGATTCTCAGGGGGGTGACGATCAAGGAAATTTCATTCAAGAAATGCCTTCCGATCCATTTGAGACAGATTATCAAAACAGCAGCCTTTCAGAAATTGCATCGGATATATTTTATGCCGAGCCTTCAGATATGGTAGATGCCTCTGAAAGTAAAAAATCTGAAGAAAAGAGTCAACGGCAAGAATTATTCATTGGGAATGCAACACTGATTAACGAACCATCGATGTCGGTAAATAAAGATGATCATTTGATACAGGAAAATCATATTGAAAAATCTTATTTAGATAAAGAGCCCGCTGTTGCATCGGCAGCTCACATTTCAGCAGTAGAACAAACAGCTAATCCTGCTCAAAATAACCCATCAGTGGAAGCACTTCAAGAACTACCGCGTTATCTGGTTTCGCCGCTGGTGACCAGCAATAAAAAAGAAGATGTTCATATGATCACAGTGATATTGCGGTCAAGCGGCGATAAAACCCGCGATATATTACGGCTGCGGCGTATCCATGGTACGATCATGTCTTTTCCGGGCAATGATCGTTTTGCGTTCCATGTATTCGAAAAAGAGCGCGGTTACTTGCTCGAATTCCCCAATTTCACCACGCATTTATGCAGCGATTTAATTTCTCGTTTAAATTTGTTAGTAGGGCCGGAAAACGTTAAGACCGAAAAAATTACGTTTCTATAGAGGCGCAGCTATCTGGTAGATAATTCTGGAAACAAAAAACCAGAAAGTGCTGCACCTCTATTGTTTATTGAAAAAATAATGTAACTGCACAAGTTGGGGGAAATAGTGCTGAATGTCTCAAATTCGAGAACCCGCCCAAACTGGCAGAGCAATTACAAAATTATTATCCCTCCATGATAAACATGGGTTTCATTTCGATGCTTTGATAATTGGGGCGGTATCTTTCTTTGTTGTAATGTTTTTCCACATCGACAACTTTTTTGGTCTCGACGATGACTTCAATGGGTACATTATCATAACGCCCATTCTTTAACACAACTAACCTGCCGTGAATACCTTTGGTGATTAAATCCAATGCCAGGTTTCCATAGGCAGTGGCAACAATTGAGTCAATAGCATCGGGATCTCCAGCACGTACAAAATATCCCAATTTTTGATTGATTACATCGACCTTTTTACCCCGATTATATTTGGGGGATAATTCTACGATTTTTGCAGAGACGAGATCGCCAATACCGCCCAGCTTGGCATGACCAAAGGCATCGGTTGTCTTATCCTTAAAAACCATTTCACCGCCTTCGAACATGGCGCCTTCTGAAACAAGCACAATGGAATACTTGCTGGGGTTATTCCTCCGGTCTTCACTCAATAACTCGGTAAGGTGCTCGATATTGAATTTGTACTCGGGGATAACACAGCGATTAGCTGCACCAGCCAGGGTAGGCAACATGGCGGTGAACCCGGCGTATCGCCCGAATACTTCTAATACCATGAAACGTTCGTGCGACCCTCCAATTGTGCGCAAATTGTTGGTTAAAGAAATCGTGCGGGTGACGCAGGTGCTAAAACCAAGACAGTAGTCGGTTCCGGGAACATCGTTATCCATTGTTTTAGGGATGGCAACGATTTTCACGCCCTCCTGATATAAACGCACTGCATAGCTCAGCGTATCATCACCCCCGATAGGTATCAGGTAATCGACGCCCAAGAATTTCAAATTTTTCACCACTTCCTGGGTGATATCATTCACCGGTTCGGTATATTTTTCTTTCAGATGATCGGGCAGGTCTTCCTTTTTTATCCGGCTGGGATTGGTTCGGGAAGTATGCAAAAACGTTCCGCCGGTGCGTCCGGCTTTATTGACTTCTTCTTCGGTAAGAATTTGGTAGCACTCACTGTTATCTGCTTTTGAATCTCGAATCAAATTTGAAATTCCAGCCCAGCCGCGTAATAATCCAATAACAGTATAACCTTCATCAATTGCCCGAATGGTTGTTGCACGAATAGCTGGATTTAAACCGGGAACATCACCGCCTCCGGTTAATATTGCTATCACTCCTCTTTTCGATTTAATCTGAGACATTATGGACCTCCAAAAAAATGAAATAAAATCAAGAAACCTTGATAATTTCGATAAATATTAGTAAATACTCAGCCTGCTTGGGTGTGCTTCCAAATTTATATTGCGGGGCTTTTTCACCATGGCTAGAGCAGATATACGGATTATTAAAGCATGTATTATACAACTTTATAAAAATTGTGCGGAAAAATCTTCGCTAAGTTTTCAAATCCAGGCAGGTTCATGGTAGATTCCAAACACAGTTTTCATTACACCCACAATGTCACCCAGAGTTGCATGAGCGCGCACGGCATCGAGAATAAATGGCATAACGTTTTCCGTCCCTTGGCAAGCAATTCGCAAACGATCCAGTGTCTGACCGACCATTCCGGCATCACGGGTTTTTCGTACATCTTCAAGGCGCTGTTTTTGACGACCATATCCCTCAGGGTCCATCGTCAGGATAGGTATGGATAATGGCTTATCATCCTGAAAAGCGTTGACGCCAACGATAGTGCGTATATTTTGATCGATTTCGGACTGATAACGATATGCAGAATCGGAAATCTCGCGTTGGAAGAATCCTTTTTCGATGGCGGGCAATACCCCGCCTAATTCATCGATCCTCCGAAAATAATCATAAGCTTGACTCTCGATCCGATTGGTTAGTGATTCCACGAAATATGATCCACCCATAGGGTCTACTGTATTGGCGACACCTGTTTCTTCCGCAATAATCTGCTGTGTGCGTAAGGCGATTGTTGCAGCATGTTCGGAGGGTAATGCCAGGGCTTCATCCATGCTGTTGGTGTGAAGGGATTGGGTACCTCCGAGCACCGCTGCCAGAGCCTGGATAGCCACCCGTACGATGTTGTTTTCGGGTTGCTGCGAGGTCAATGAAACGCCGGCAGTCTGAGTGTGAAAACGCATCAGCCAGGAGCGAGGGTTTTTTGCTCCAAAGGTATGACGCATCTGCTGCGCCCAGATACGCCGCGCTGCCCGGTATTTAGCAATTTCCTCAAAAAAATCATTATGGGCATTGAAGAAAAACGAAAGGCGCGGGGCAAAGCGATCAATATCTAATCCTTTTAGAATTGACCAGCGAACATATTCCATACCATCGGCTAAGGTAAACGCCAGTTCCTGGGCTGCAGTTGCACCGGCTTCGCGAATGTGATAACCAGAAATGCTGACCGTATTCCATTGAGGGACGCTTTGCGTGCCGAATTCAATGGTATCTACCACCAGGCGCATGGAAGGCTGCGGCGGGAAGATAAACTCCTTTTGGGCGATAAACTCCTTGAGTATATCGTTTTGGATGGTACCGCGCAGCTGCTCGGGACGCACACCTTGTTTTTCGGCTGCTGCAATATACATAGCCCAAATCACCGCAGCGGGAGAATTAATGGTCATACTGGAAGAGATTTTATCCAGCGGAATTCCTTCCAGCAATAATTCCATGTCTTTTAATGATGAAATAGCTACGCCGCATTTACCGAATTCACCCAACGCTTCGGGAGCATCGCTGTCGTATCCCATGAGTGTGGGTAAATCGAAGGCAATAGAAAGCCCGGTTTGTCCTTTATCTAATAAATACTTGAAGCGGGCATTGGTCTCTTCAGCAGATCCAAATCCGGCGAACATGCGCATAGTCCACAAACGGCTGCGATGCATGGTGGGGTGGATGCCGCGCGTAAAGGGGAACGCACCGGGAAAACCAAGTCTCTCAAGGTAGTTGTTGCCATCCAGATCCAGCGGGCTATAGAGACGTTGAACGGGTTCAGAAGATGCGGTGATGAATTCTTTTTTTCGTTCCGGTAATTGCGCCAAACTAGTTTTTAGGCAGGTATTTTCCCACTCTTCCTGCTTACGGCGCAGGTTTTCTATTTCTTGCGAGTCGAACATAGATGTTTCCTCCATAATGTTGCTGTGTAATTCTCCCGATTACAAAGCAACAAGTATAAGAATTATAGCATGGAGAATACCAAAAACGAAATTTGTTGACGTAGGGGATTAATACATGGTAGAATGTTTGCGCTTTGTGCCGCCCCCATCGTCTAGCGGCCCAGGACGTGGCCCTCTCAAGGCCAAAACACGAGTTCGAACCTCGTTGGGGGCACTTACCAAGGCTCATCTCGAACTGCATGACATTGCAGTGGAAGAGTTTTTTGAATTGTTACGATTTGATAAGCGTGACAAACTCTCAGAACTCCCAAACGAATTGTTACGAGAATGTTCGAGATGAGTGCTTTAAATACCCAAATTCCTATTAATCTTTCAACTTATCAAGTATAGTCAACTATATCTCCGTTCAATCTGCAAAAGAGATATCAGGATATAACGCCCAATATATAAGGCGATTATTGCTTGGCGGAAAACTTCAAGGCGTCAAGGGAGGTCAGGTTTGGTTGATAGATTTACCTACTTTGAAGTCTTATTTATTCAATGCCATTAATTCAAATGATCCTCGTTGTGGACCAAAAGGATTTTTGCAACCCCTTTTTAGGCTAGTATATTTTTTATTGATCGATGTAAGCGATTGTAAACAACCATTGTATACGGATGTAAACAGGAGGCTTATCATAAGGGTGCTAGTTCTTGATGCAGGAAATTATATTATCAAAGCAAAGATTGCATGGCGGGAGAATAGTGAGATTGCATATCCTCATGCATTCAAACCACTAACCGAAGTGGAATATTCCAGCATTGTGTTCCGATCCGGTAAACAGAATTCTCTGAAAGATTATATTCGAATTAACGGAAAACCTTACGTGATAGGGGATAGTACTGAGAGGCATGGTATTAATACTCTACGCACAGGTTCAAATCGTTACACACGAGATTATTTTGGAATATTTGTCGCTGCAATGATAGGGCGTTTCTATGAGCGCGGAATGGAAATATCAATATTTGGAAGTCATCCCCTAAGTGATGCTATTTATCGTGAAGACTTTATGAAACCAGTGATTGGCAATTGGTATATGGAAGTGGGTATTCATGAAAGAAAATTCAGGGTTTGCTACGCTAATACTTTAGATGTATCTGTAAAGGGCTTGATGAATGTTATCTTGACCAAAGAAGGTCAACATTGCAACATACAGAATAAAATTGTGGTCGATCATTGGTAATTGATATTGGCGGTTTCATGACAGATTGGATCACAGTTAATCCCGGTGGGAAGGTGGATTATCGCCTGGCTCGGAGTTTACCAATGGGAATTCAGAATGTCGTCTCTGATTTTGAGGTGAGTTTTCGGGCGAACAACTTGCAAGCGGTCAAGGATAATCCGGTGCTACCGCTTGAGCGTGTCCAGAGAGCCATTGTAACCGGTGTCTTTGGGGGCGGAGGGCGTCGCTACCCCTGTGAAAAGGAAGTCAAAGAGGCAACGAATATGTTGATCAACCGTATTTTAGATACCTACCAACGGGTTGCGGGTGGGGTGTTGAGTTGGGAGGCAATCATCTTGACCAGCGGTGGGAGTGGGTTGCTCCACAAACGATAGTTGCCGATATTAAACCACGAACGGGTTATCCTGTCAGATGATCTGGAAAGCATCCATTTAGCAAATGTCCGCGGTGGATTGAAGTTATGGTGGTTGTATGAGCCATTGAAAGTATTTTGAGTAAAGTATATGCGTGAACTTTTTCAGCGATTTGCTGTGTAATTGGGTAACATAAGATGCGTGTGAGTGGAAATTCCGCGAAAGCTATAAGAAGCGGAATCTCCAATTCTTCCGCCGATTCAATCGCGGGATCCCAAACTCCAACGTCTATATGGAAACTCGTAAAAGCCCTTCCATCCCCAAAATGCTCGTATGGGAAATCGTAATCCACCAAAACCTTGGTTAGGTTGTACTTCATTGGTTTCAATTTCAAATTGAAACCAATCACCAAGATCAATTATTCCGGCATTTCTCAAAGATGATAGAATAACGCGCTCTTCAACAGGAACTAGCACATTAATATCTTTTGTTGTTCTTGCTTTGTCAACTAATCGCAATTGAATAGCAAAACCCCCTTTGGGTATTCATATCCCAGGTTGGAATTTTACCAATCGGGCAAGAAAGCGGTCGAACGCCACTGTTTTACGTAAGCGAACTAACAGAATATTTGAACTCAAACTATTGGATCGCGAACGATCTTCTAAAGCCCGTCGAAATGCTCCGCCACTTTGATAGTGTGTCATTTAATCTCACTATCGAGAATATTTCCGATGATGCACAGAACATCTGTACGCCGGTGAAATGCCATTGACCGTATCTTATCTTTACTGATCAATCCTTGCCTAATTCCTTTATGTATAGCCTTTCTGATCTGTTCTTCTCCTAATCCACTAGCTGCTACATCGATAATGGTTCTATCTGCAGTGGTAACAGGAAGTCCTTCCCGATGTGTTATTTCATCAGGATTTTGCCGGTTTGTATACAGTCGGATACCTTTTCGACGTCTTGATCCGGTGCGAGGCATGATAACATGAACTTCGCTTGGGAGAATATCCGATAGATTATTGAGATAAAGTGCACTCTCATGAGAAATAACTGAATCCCAACCAGTCTTAAGCCAGGCAACAAAGAGATCCTCGAAGGGAGAGCCTGAAAACTGTACCAGCCGATAGATGCCACGGTGAACGCGAGAAAATTTACCGGTGGTTACATAGTAATAGAGACGCTCCTTGGAAAAATCTGCTGAATGAGCTTGATTAGCTGTGAAGTACCCTGCCTGGTTTTCTGCGATACTATAGAGATAATTATGATCTGGTTGGATTTTCATGTGTGCAGAAGGTAAATAAAATGCTTACTTACTGCACACATTATCGTGGATATCATTGAAATTGACTAAGGGCAATTTAAAAACGAGGTTCTGTTTGGGAAAATACATTAATATTACTGGTTTATATTGCTCTGCATCTTGTTTTCATAGATTAAATGATAGACACAACAATATTTTTTGAAATTCTTTTTTTGCAAAGATAAGGGGTGAATTTTCAATATGATAAACCAGTCAGTTAATAAATTTTGGATAGTGATACTTAGATTCAGCTAATGAAAAAACATCATAGGTTTTTATAGCTTGTAAGGTCTTATATTAAGAGTTGATAATGGTGCGTGTTGTGCTAATCTCTTTTTGTGCTAAAATCAATACAAATATCCTATTTCCCGCAACTTCATTCCCGACTTTTACAAGTTTTTTTAATTAAATATCTGCAAAATTGATTTATACATTTTCAACAATGTTGTATCAGAAGGGTTTCTGAGCATTGAGAAACCTTTCAAAGGAGGTAATCGATGAACAGGAAACCCTTTCACGCCGGAATATGGATCGTTCCACTGGTGACCGTTATAATCTTTGGGGGATTAAACCCTTTACCATCGTTGGCAAAGAATCAGGTACATAACCAATTTCCCGCAATGCAGCCTCAACAAGCAGAACCAACGCCAGATGTACCATCTGATTGGCTGGCAACCATTCAGGAGGACTTACAGCAAGCCGAATATAATATCACCTGGCAGGAGCAAACTTACCTGGATGATCTTCCGGCGGCGTATCAATCCCCCAACCGGGCAAACAATTTACGGGCATACTATGCGCCGCAGGGGTTAATCGTAATACCGCGCACCTGGGTGGAAGTGATTGAAACACCCCCATGGCGTATCACGATTTCATTAACTGCCTGGGGAAGAGCAGGTGGGTTATCGGCGGTGCCAGAAGCCAGTCTTGGAGCAGCAAAATCTGAAGATACTGCCAACCGCATCGACTACGTACGTGACTCGATCGTCGAATGGTACCGCAATGACGAAAGTGGCATCGAACAGGGTTTCACCTTATTTTCACCGCCTGTTGAGGGAGAGGGTCCGCTACGATTAGAGCTTATTTTCGGCGGGTCGCTTAACCCACAAATGAATTCATCGGGGGATGGCATCGAATTTATAAATGATGAAGGACAAGCAGAATTACGTTACGGTGGTTTAACAGCGATCGATGCAGAAGGCAATTCTTTACCTGCCTGGATGATATTGGACGGTACATCACTCTCTCTTATAGTCGATGATAGCGGAGCAGTGTATCCTCTGGCAATCGATCCCATCTTAACCAGCTTACCTTCCGATGATGATTGGAATTATGAATATAGCACGGTAAATACTAACTTCGGTTTTTCCGTAGCTACTGCTGGTGATGTAAATGGCGATGGATATTCTGACGTAATCATCGGTGCACCAAACTTCGATGGTGGTATGGTGGATAATGGAATAGCTGTGGTGGTTAATGGCTCTGCAAATGGGCTCGAAGGAGCTGCGGATTGGGCGATTATAGGTGACCAAGCCAATGCTAATTTCGGTTATTCGGTATTCACAGCGGGTGATACAAACGACGACGGTTTTACAGAGGTTATTATTGGTGTCCCAAATTACAATGCTGATTACACAGACGATGGAGCCGCCTGGGTATATTACGGTGCTAGCGGCGGATTACCCACTGACCCGGGCGAGTATTACCATGCTGGGGGAAACGATTATGGCGCATTTGGGATTTCGGTGGCATTTGCTGGTGATGTGAACGGCGATGGTTATGGCGATATTATCATTGGGGCATCATTACGTTCCAATAGTGGCTCAGAAATAGAGGAAGGGTTTGCCATGGTGTATCATGGTTCCACTTCCGGGCTGAGTAACGGCTTCAACTGGCACGCCGAGGGAGAGCAGGCAGGAGCTTCGCTGGGACGCGCCGTGGCTACCGCCGGTGATGTGAACGGTGATGGTTATACCGATGTGATTGTTGGTGCTGATCGATATAACAATCCAAGTGAGGATGAAGGTGCAGCTTTTTTGTGGTATGGAAGTGAGAATGGTGTAAATGAGGGCAACCCCGGTGAGCCTGCTAATGCGGATTGGCGTGCGGAAATCAATTCTTCATCTGCCCGGTTTGGTGCAGCGGTAAGCACTGCCGGCGATGTAAATGGAGACGGCTTTGCAGATGTCATCGTTGGAGCACCTAATTATGGATCAGGGGAGGATGATGAAGGAGCAGCTCGTTTATATCTTGGGTCGGCTTCAGGACTCGAAACCGATTACGATAACCACGATGAAGGTAATGATGTAAATGCGCAATTTGGTAAGTCGGTGGGCCCTGCTGGTGACGTGAACGGGGATGGATACGCCGATGTCATTGTGGGCGCACCTTATTTTACCAACGACAGCTCGGAAGAAGGCATGGCTTTTGTCTGGTATGGTTCGGCAGATGGGGTCAGCACCAGCCGGGATTGGGATGCTGAAGGGGATGCAGTCAATGCCAACTATGGTTTTTCGGTAGCCACCGCCGGCGATGTGAACGGCGACGGCTATTCTGATATTATCGTGGGTACACCGGGTAAAAACTCATCCAGCGGGTCTGCGTTTGCCTATTATGGCAGCTCTGATAGTGTGGAAGACGAATATGGTTGGAGTAAACGTAGTAACAAAGAAAACGCCCATTTTGGTCATGCAGTGGCTTCCGCCGGAGATGTTAATGGCGATGGCTATGCCGATCTTATTGTAGGAGGTCCGCAATGGGATGGCGGGTTGGCGTTTGAGGGTATTGCGTGTCTTTACCTGGGGTCTGCAACCGATTTGAATACGTCACCTTCCTGGTCGAAGGAGGGTAACCAGGAAAATGCCCAATATGGTTTTTCGGTGAGCACTGCCGGTGATGTGAACGGCGATGGTTATGACGATGTCATTGTTGGCGCTCCTTATTACGATCATGGTGTACAAGAAGAAAATGAAGGCATGGTATGGGTTTACCATGGGAACATGGTGGATTTGGATGACGCTCCCTCCTGGGACAAGGACAGCGATCAGGCGAATGCTCATTTCGGTTATGATGTTGGTACTGCCGGTGATGTGAATGGCGATGGTTATAGCGATGTCATTGTGGGTGCGCCGGATATGGATATGGGTCAATCAGATGAGGGATCTGTCTGGGTATATATAAAGGTTCAGCAGATGGCTTGATCGCCAAGCCTATCTGGTATGCTCAAAGCGATCACGCAGGTGCGGCATTTGGCTATTCGGTAGGCACTGCCGGAGACATCAATTGTGATGGTTACTCCGATGTCATCATCGGTGCACCGTATTGGGATAACGGGCAAAACAATGAAAGCGGGGCATGGGTTTTTATTGGCTCCCAATATGGATTACATGAAAGTTATAAATGGCGCCAGGATGGCGACCAGATCGGCGCAAACTACGGAGTTTCGGTGGGAACCGCTGGGGATGTCAATGGTGATAGCTGTTCGGATATCATCGTGGGGGCACCGGGGTATGAGCGATCTGTGGAATATGAAAATGAAGGTAAAGCTTTTGTATATTTAAGCACCGGTTCGAGTCTTTCTCTATCTCCCACCTTCGACAAAGTTAGTAACCAGGCGGGCGCTAATTTTGGCTACTCAGTTGGAACAGCGGGGGATGTGAACGGTGATGGATACGCTGATATCATTGTCGGGGCATATTTATGGGATGCTGGCGAAACAAATGAAGGAGGTGCCTGGGTTTATCACGGCTATTCCGGCGGGGTGATTTCTGCACCGCAATGGTACGCCCAGGGCAATCAAACCACGGCTCATTTTGGAAGCTCGGTTGCCAGCGCAGGGGATGTCAACGGAGATGGTTACGCCGATGTGGTGGTGGGTGCACCCTAGTATGAAGTTAG
>JAAZNS010000316.1 GCA_012798185.1 Chloroflexota bacterium
CCATTTCAGCACACGAACATAAAATTATCGAATATGCGCTTGAGAGGTTGGAAGAAATTCCTGGCGTAAGGGTTTTTGGTCCACCAGCAAAATATAAGGGTGGTGTAGCTTCATTCACGCTTGAAGGAGTGCACCCTCACGATATCTCTCAAATTTTAGATCATTACGGGATTGCTATTAGAGCTGGGCACCATTGTGCCATGCCGCTCCATGAGAAATTTAATCTCCCTGCAACTGCCAGAGCGAGTTTTTACCTATATAATGATTTCGCAGAAGTCGATAGCTTGGTTGAGGGGATTTATCATGTGAAAGAAGCTTTTAATTCGTAGTGGTATGTAAAAAAAAATAAAAAAGTAGAAAACGATTATGGATGATCTTTATCGCGAAATAATTATTGATCGATATAAAAACCCCCAATTTCGTGGACAGTTAGACCCTCATGACTATAGTTTCGAGGACGAAAATCCGCTTTGTGGCGATCAGCTTCGCATCGATGTTGTCGTCGATGAGAATAATCGAATTGTGAAATCGCTATTTTCCGGACACGGATGTGCTATATCGCAGGCATCGGCTGATTTATTAATGGAAAATATTCAAGGAAAAACAATTGATGAAGTAAAACAAATGACTAAACAGGATATTCTGGATTTGCTTGGTATCGAATTGGGACCGGTTAGATTAAAATGTGCGCTGTTGTCTTTAAAAGTATTGAAAGCTGGGGTTTACGGGTTGGGTGAAGCGTCGGATGATTTAGTTGAGGAGTAAATGGTGTGGTGGAAAAATCGAGACCGCATGAAGATGAAACTTACACATTCGTCCCAATAATTCCCTATGATCAATTGGGTGTTGGAGAAAGGTTATTTATTGAAATCGATAACCAGCCGATTGTATTATTGAAAATTGAAGGTGATGTATTTGCAATTGCTGATAAATGTTCCCACGACGATGGCCCTTTGGGCGATGGAGAAGTAAATGATCACATTATCAAATGTCCCAGGCATGGGGCAACCTTTGATATAAGGACTGGAAAAGCGCTAAGTTTGCCAGCAATTGTTGCCATCCATGCATTTCCAATAAAAATTATCGATGGGGTAATTAATATTGGTATAAACAAGCGGGGTTAAAAACAGGATTTATTGACTTTTCCCCAAGCGTAAAAAGTTGGTACATATAATACTCTGGTTTGATCTTTCCAGGATTGATTATCCAATTGTTGTAATGATCGAAGATATTCTATATTGATTGGATCGGGATAATTATTAAGAAGATCTAAATCAGAAACCAACACATTTGATTCAAGAGAGACATCGGATTCTTCATAGATAGACCATTGTGCACCAAGAATACCGCAAGTGATCTCAATCATTCCAGATTTAATGAATAAGGATTTTAATGTTCGACCGATAAACGGATTAGCTCCCTGATGAATTAATGATTGAATTTGTGCTTTTCCTATTTCGTTTAATTCAAACGGATAATCGATTCTCCCGCCATAGTCCGGTTCTGCAAAGGCAATAATCCACCCTCCTGGTTTGGTAATACGCACCATCTCATCGATGATATGATCGGTATTTTTTGTCCATAATAACAGATAATGACAAAAACAAATATCGAAAGTTGAAGAATCAAATGGAGTTTGGTAAGCATCTGCCTGAGTGAGTACGATTGCTGGATTTATTGACTCTCCAAATTTCAATGGTTCAAATTCAATATCTAAACCGATGATAAAAGGGAAATTGTGGGAGGATAATTCTTCTAAAATTGCCCCAGTCCCACAACCAAATTCAATAATTTTTTGCGCACCCTTGAACCAGGGAAATGAATAAACCAGATGGCGGAGTTCTTGTGTCCATCTGGCTTGTTGTTGATAGCGCTGATGCCATTCAGCGATGGAAAGAGACATATTCACTCAAGATAGCGCACACCAAATTTTCTCCCAGGAGTCAGTTAAAAAATTCCCCAGAACCTGAGGGAAACCTTGCGCAGCCAAAACATCTCCATCGGGCTCTAAATAAAGCCATGCATGCCCCGCCCCGTGCGGAATTTCATGGTTTTCCAATTCCACGGTTATTGGATTCAACGATGAATATGGTACTGGAAGATCCCATACTAGTTCAATTTGCAATTGTGCTGCCCTGTCTCTTGCTTCAGATAGAATGTCCTTAGGTATTTCTGGGGCAGCGCTCAGCGATACAGCCGGAACATGCATATCGCATAATTGGTTGAGAACCGATGTGGCATCCATATGTACAGAAGAAATGGTAAGGTGAACTGCAACAAACACATCTTCGCTAATTACGTTTCGTAATGCTTCCCAGCTGGATTGTTTTTTAGGTTGAAGGACGAAAAGAATATGATCTAGACCTGTTTGTAATAGCGAATTGAGATATACTTGGTCAATAAACTTCATTCCGTCTGTGCATAAGCCACTTATCTGGCCGTTATTTTCAGCATGTGTAATTAAATCAACCAAATCGTTGCGTAAGGTTGGTTCGCCTCCGGTAAATAGTATGTGGGGAATGCCTATCTGCCAGGCTTTATCGATTATTTGACCCCATTCATCTATGGTAAGTTCTCGGTCAACCCGTTTAACAGGTGCCAGAGAGGGATTAGCTTCGGGTGGAAGTTGGTATGTGATGGCACAGTCAAGGCGGTAGGGAGCAGTTATTTTCTTTGAATAGGGTGTTTCCCGTTCGAAATCTAGAAATATTACTGGGTCCAGGTCGGGAGTGTGGATCAGGTTATTAATCCTATCGACAAATTCCTGATAATCGGATAATGCCTGAGCCTTGTCGATGCGATATCGATTAGATATAATCTGAGCTGCTTCTTGAGGCTGGGAATTTTTTATCAGGTGATAAGCATATTCAGTGGCAGTTTGGTTAAGGTGTAACACCGTTGATGCATTAATCATGAGTATACTATTACCATCAGGGTCGATACGCAGATGCAAGCGATAATTACGAGGATCTTCTTGCGGTGATTGATAATGATACATGCCTGCGGGCAGTTTTTCAACAGGTTTGAACATGTTTTTTATGTTTAAAATCAGATTACTCATGAAATGCCTCTCGTAGAATATTTTCAATCAAACCAACTCAAGATTTATTAAGGGGCAACCACCCCCGCATTCAGCTAAAAGTACGCAATTAGTACATTTGGGATGGATGTATTTTCGTTCGCGCAGCCATTTTGCACGTTCATGCTCCCAAATAGATTTCCATGGATTATTAAGAATATTTCCAAGACTCTCATGAAATGATTGACAAGGAATAACCGATCCATCGGGTTCGATGCACATATTATATAAGGCTGCAGTGCAAGCTTTAACGCCCAACTCAAGCTGCATGGGATCAAATTGGCAATATTCAGTTGGGGTATACCAAATCAGGCGCTGTCTGTGTTGTTCAGTTAATGCTCTTGCCATTTCTAAAAGCTGTGGTAATTCTTTTTCTTCTAAACCAGATCCCACAGTACGTCCTCTTCCAGAATGAATTAGGGCATTCAAACCTATTGTTGGAACCCCTAAATCAGCAATGAATTGCATGGTTGATGATAGCAATGGACAATTTTGTTTCAGTAATGTGGTATTGGTCATCACATACAAGGGAGTATCGAGAACATTTTTTATCCCAGCAACCGTTTGAACCCAGGCGCCTTTGTGATTAACCATTTGGTCATGAATGTCGGCATCATGTGATTCGAGTGTAATCTGTATATGATCAAGACCAGCATCGACCAAACGGCTTACAAATTGTGCATCACATAATAATCTCCCATTAGTATTTAAACCAGTAACCTGACCTTTTTTCTCGGCAAATGAGATTAACTCGGGTAAATCCTTGCGAAGCGTAGGTTCGCCTCCTGTAAAAACAATATGCGGGATGCCGATATCCCAAAGTTTTGATATTACATTTTTCCATTCCAAAGTTGAAAGTTCATTGCGTAATCTCTGAGGTTGGTTATAGCAATGATGGCAATCATTGTTACACAGATATGTAACCGCTAAATCCATTCGATATGGAGCAGAAGGTTTTGAAGAAAAGGGTAAAGTAACATCTACATCAAGATCATGAATAGGGCATAAACCAGAAGGGTCAATTAATTCAGCAAAGTCATTTTGGAACTGCGCATAGTCAATTTGTGCTTGGGATTTTGTGACTTTAAATATGTGCGTTAGGGTTTTAAGTGCAAGATATTCAGGCAATTTTTCTAAATAAATATATGCCATAATCGCTGCACTAGGATTTAAATGTAATACTCTATTGGCATTTATAATCAATAAACCATCACCGTTTTCATCCAGGCGTAAATGAACATGGCTTGTTCCACCATAATGATTGACATGATAAGAATACAACCCCTTTGATGGTGCCGATAAAAAACTCCGATGGATAAATTTTCGGAGAGAATTTTTAATCAAGTTTACCTTCCGCCACCCGCGCAGGCACAAGCACAACCAGCACAGGCGCAAGCACAAGCGCAAGCACAACCGCCGCTGCTACCACCGCTTCTTCCGCTATAGCTTCTACTGCTAGTCGAAACGGGGATTGGATTGGTCTTGCTTGTAATTTTACTAGTGAAATCAGATACATTTCCAATTACATTACCTGATACACTTTGCACACCCTTAACGATTGAGGCTGCAAAATCAGACCCTGGCAAATGAGGCAGTGATAGACTTCCACCCGATGGGATATGAGATGCGGGGAATGCGGTTGTTGCAGGCCTGGAAAATGTTGGATCATAACGCCCCCACCATGTTGGGACGAATACCGGACCGGTGCGAAAAACATCCTGTGTTTTTCGCTCATAATCACGATCGAGCATAGTCCATTCCATGACTTCATCGTATTTTTGGCTTTTAACTTCAGGCGTTTCAGCAGCTTCTACTTGAGCCCAAGCGCGTTTCACGATATCACGATAATATGCGATGGTTTCCTTGCGGCTGAACCCTTTCATCTTCAAAGAAACGCTTTTAACCAAATTGATCATCATGTCTTGCAGGGCTTTTTTGCGGTCTTCGGGTTTTTCTAATTTAAAAGCCGATAAAAATTCCTCCTCGTAGGTATTCAAACCTTCGGGCTTTGGTTCAATTATTTCTAATTTGAGCGGATCACGAGTGATTACTTTTGCTGCTCCTTTTTTAATAACCGCAAAAAGGATCATGGTCATGATTTTATCGAGCGGTTCTTCTAAGAGAGTAGCAGATTCAATAGCAGTTAATCCTCGTTTAATACCATGTCCTTCGATGGAAACTTTTGGGGGAAAATATTTTAATTTTCGTTTTTGATTTCCTATATACGATAATATTGGGATTCCCAATATAAAACCACCCACGCCACAACACATGGTATAAACCGCAATGGTTTCACCGGATAAACCTAATACTTCGAAAATGCTAGGGTTTTTTACAGCCGAATCTGGCACGTATGATTTTGGAAAAGATGCACCGAAAATGTATTGTTCACTGGCACTGGCATTAGGATTATTCCAGGTATAAGTAATCCTGCCTCGATCATCAAATCCTGTTAATGGCGTACTTTCCCAACCTGAAGGCGCTTCATGCCAGCGGGGTTCGTCTGGTTGAACACCAGAAGGGAAATGATATATTACGGTGATATTCGAACTACCATTAACAAACGAAGAATCAAACCAGGTAGGAGAAAATGCAGCACTCGCATAAGTACTGTCTGAAGAATCTATTCGTAATACATTTGTTACATTGCCAATATAGATGTGGACTTTACCCGTTTTCGCAGGTTGAATCGAATAAATTCCCAAACCAATAGCAATTCCAGGATCGACATAGGGGGATTTTGAAATATCATTCACCGGATTACCATTGACATCGGCTAATACCGAAGAAAGATCATAATTCGAATTTGGTACACCCACATCAATGTAATCGATAGGTGAAGCGTAAGCTCCGTTTAGAAACGTAAATTCATAATCAATTGCGACACTACCATCTTCTTTCCAATAAACATTTACCACTTCATCGGGTACGCTAAATGAATAAGTCTGCGCATATGCTGCTGAAGGCAATAGAAGACAAATTAATAAAATAATTAGTAGCGAAAATGCTGGTTTCGTCATAAAATTCTCCAATTACCATTTAGGGTCTTCAGTAAGCTGGTAAGTTGATTTGCAATATGGACAATTTACTACGGGAGCACCGGCAACCATTTGTATATTATCCATTGTTAATGATCCTCCACAGGATTTACATTTCATCGATTCGATATTTACATTTGCCGGCAAGTCAACTTTAATTGTTACATTTTGGCTTTCACCAGCAGTGCCAGGTCTTTGACGTGTCCCAAACCAAATGATAACAAATCCAAAAACGATAGAAATAATGCCAACCAAAATCCACCCGGGAGAACCTTGTGGACTAAACGCACCCCAAACGAATAGAATACCAAAAAAGATCAATATTGCTGCTGATATATATGCAATGATTTTAATGGCTGACATAATTGCCTCTCAATCTATAATCATCTCATCATTTTGGGGTAGAGTTATACATGCTTTATATCTTGGGTTAGCATTCCGTTTATATCGAATATGTTATCAAATATTGTTTCTAACATTTTCCATCTGAATGTTATGAATATGGTTGATTAATTCTTCATCAGATGGTTCCACCAATATGATACCATTAGGAAATACTATTGTTGGAACACTTGCATTTCCCTTATTAATATTACGTACAAATTGATTGCCGGTTTTATCTTGATCAATATCAATCACCTTGTATGAAATGTTAAGTTTATCCAATAATCTTCGAGATCGTTTACAATCGCCACACCATTCTGTGGCGTACATAATAATTTCTTGTTCTGCCATGCTATGTTCCTTGTTGATATATATATATTTATTGCCAATCCAATTATAATTACTTATTTAGATTTGAGAAAATATATACTGGCAGTTCTTCTATAGCTTAATCAATACTCATTTGGTGTTATTTTGAATAAATAGATTTGCGGGATGAAAAAATATTATCACCAAGTACGACGATCATCATTCCTTTGTTTTAAAATAAGAGAAAGAAAATGAAAAACCAATCGAATATACATGATCTTAAGAAACGTTTAGAAGAATTGAAAGAGCAGATCAATTATCATAATTATTTATATCATGTATTGGATTCTCCTCAAATAAGCGATTATGATTTTGATCAATTGTTGGTCGAATTGAAAGAAATCGAGGAAAAGCATCCAGAATGGATAACAACTGACTCGCCAACTCAAAGAGTTGGTGCTGCTCCTTTAGAAAAATTCAACAAAGTGCAGCACCCATCGCCGATATTAAGCCTTTCGAATGCTTTCGATGAAGCAGATGTACGTGCATGGTACGAACGAATTCATAAAATTGATGATAGGGTGAAAAATGCGAATTTTGTCGTAGAACCTAAAATTGATGGTTTAACAGTAGTATTACATTACACAAATGGTATTTTTACAATGGGGGCTACTCGCGGTGATGGATTCGAGGGTGAAGATGTAACTGCAAATCTAAAAACTATTCGTACAGTCCCTCTAAAAATACCCGTTGATCCTCTTGGCGAAAAAGCACCGGATGTATTGGTTGTGCGCGGTGAAGTCTTTATCACGATTAAAGAGTTCGAAGCCTTAAACGCGAGATTGCTCGAGGCGGGTGAAAAGACTTACCAAAATCCTCGAAACACTGCCGCTGGCTCTGTCCGTCAGTTAGACCCCGCATTAACAGCATCAAGACCACTAACACTGCTAACTTACGCTATCGTTGAATGCCAGGGAAGAGAATTCGAATCTGAACTGCAAGTGTTAACTTTTCTAAAACAAATGGGATTTCCAGTCGTCGAATATTATTATTGTGAAAACTTAGATAAAGCCCTTGAAAGAAGTCGATTTTTCCTAGAAATACGAGACAAAATGCCTTATGAGGCAGATGGATCAGTTATTAAAATAAATAATCTCTTTCTTTCCAGGGACCTTGGAGTAGTTGGAAAAGATCCCCGGGGATCTATTGCTTATAAATTCCCTGCCAGAGAAGTGGTAACAAAGCTTATTGATATTGGTGTTAACGTCGGGAGAACAGGTGTACTCACTCCCTATGCAATATTAGAGCCAGTGAATATTGGTGGCGTGATCGTAAAACAAGCAACCTTGCATAATTTTGATTTTATTAAAGATAAAGATATCCGGATTGGTGATTATGTATTAGTAAAACGATCAGGAGATGTCATTCCATATGTAATCGGACCAGTAGAATCTAAAAGGGATGGAAGTGAAAAAATTTTTTCACCTCCTGAAATATGCCCAGCTTGTAACCAGCCAGTAGAACATTTTCCAGGCGAAGTAGCGTGGTATTGTGTCAATTCAGGGTGTCCTGCGCAATTAATCAGGAATATCGAACACTTTGTTTCAAGAGGTGCTATGGATATTGTTGGATTGGGCATAAAAATCGTGGAGCAACTGGTGGAAAACAGCTTGGTAAAAGATGTTGCTGATTTATATGCATTGAAAACATCACAGTTGTTAAATTTAGAGGGGTTTGCTGAGAAAAAAGCCGAAAATATTATCAATGCCATCCAATCGAGTAAATCACAATCTTTAGCGCGTTTAATCAACGCATTAGGAATACGCGGCGTAGGAGAAGTATTATCAAATGATTTAACAAAATATTATCAAGATCTCTCGGCTCTGGCAAAGGCGTCAGTCGAAGAATTACAAAATATCGAAGGGGTGGGACCTAATATTGCTCAAGCTATTGTGGATTGGTTTGCCAACCCTAAAAACTTGGAAATCTTAAATAAATTGAAAAAAAATGGTGTTTGGCCAGTCGAATTACAGCGCAAGCCAGAAAGTGGAAAAGCTTTACCTTTGGCAGGAAAAACATTTGTAATAACTGGTACTTTGCCTTCGTTCTCAAGAGAACAGGTAAAAGAGTATATTGAATCTCTTGGAGGAAAAGTGACAGATTCTGTAAGTAAAAAAACTGACTATTTGGTGCTGGGTGAAAACCCTGGCTCAAAATTAGCGAAAGCAGAAAATTTGGGAGTTAAAATCATCGATGAAACCGCGCTAAGAGAGATTACTAAACTTTGATTATTGACATTAAATTCATGACGAACTAAACTTTGGTATTATTTATTCGATAGGAGCCTAATATGGATTTCTCCAATACAGATGACGCAATCATAAGACGTATACACGCAATGAATAACCGGATAAATGAAATTAAGCGATCGAACTTATATTTTTACAATCAACCGGTTTCAGAATTAAAGGGCGGTGCACGTGTTTTAGTTAACGGGCGTGAAATGGGTATGTACGCCTCATACAGCTATTTAGGTCTAGTAGGCCATCCTAAAATAAATGCCGCAGCAAAGGATGCCATCGATCGATTCGGAAGCGGTACACATGGTGTACGTACGCTTGCCGGGAGTCTTACACTGCACCGGGAGCTGGAAGAATGCATAGCACAGTTTAAAAATGCCGAGGCTTCGATCACGTTCTCTTCTGGTTATGTTACCAATTTAACGGTTGTATCTACCTTAGTGGGGCGTAATGATTATGTCATATCGGATAAGCTCAATCATGCCAGTATTGTTGATGGATGCCTCATGTCGGGTGCAAAGTTTTTGAGATTCAATCATAACGATATGGAGGCATTGGAGAATCGATTAAATCAGGTTCCGTCTGGATCATGCAAACTCGTGATTACCGACGCAGTCTTTAGCATGGATGGTGACCTCATCAATTTCCCCAAAATTGTTGAGTTATGTAAAAAATATGAGGCTTGGTTAATGGTCGATGAAGCGCATTCGGTGGGTGTATTAGGTAAAAATGGGCGGGGAATTGAAGAACACTTTGGAATGGAAGATGCTATTGATATTAAGATGGGAACACTCAGCAAGACTATCCCTAGCGTTGGAGGATATGTTGCCGGAAAACGAGACCTTATTGAATTTCTGAGGCACTCGAGCCGTGCATATATTTTTTCTGCCGCGCTGCCACCGGCTCAAGCGGGTGCTGCAAAAGCAGCTTTCCAGGTGATTTTGGATGAACCCTGGCGTGTGGAAAAATTGCGTCAGAATGCCACTCATTTTATTAGCGGGTTAAAAAAGCGAGGGTTCGATACGATGCAAACTGAAACTGCGATCGTACCAATATTATGCGGCACTGATGAGGCTGCATTTGCCATGACAGGGGAAGCGCAACGCGATGGGATCTTTGTTTTGCCTGTTGTCTCTCCTGCTGTTCCGCAGGGATTATCCCGTTTAAGGGCGACTGTAACTGCAGCGCATGAAACAAGTGAGATTGAAAAAGCAATGGATATCATCGAAATGGGAGGTAAAAAACTTGGATTAATTTAGGTTTTTAATATTTAATTTTCACTGGCAAGCAATCTTAATGAAATCTAACAATACATTGGCAATTATCAAACCTCAACGTGAGAGATCGATTATCAATCGGCATCCTTGGGTATATTCAGGCGCGATCCATGATATAAAAGGCGATCCTACAGGGGGAGAAACGATTGATTTGGTTAATCAAAGTGGGGAATTTTTAGCAAGAGGTGCGTATAGTCCTCATTCAAAGATTAAAATACGAATTTGGTCTTGGAATGGAGAGCAAATAATCGATGACCAGTTTATTTATCGTACGCTAGAAGATGCAATCAGCCGTCGAAATACACTTTTGTCTTTAAAGAATACAAATGCATATCGATTGGTTTATGCGGAATCGGATCGATTTCCTGGGCTTATCGTAGATTTATATGACAATATATTGGTAATGCAATGCCTTAGTTTTGGCGCGGAATTTTGGCGGGAAACTATTGCGGATAGCCTAACCAAATTAATGAAAGTCGCGTGTATCTATGAGCGGTCAGATGCTGAAATTAGGCAGCTGGAAGGTTTATCTTTGCGAAATGAAGTCATTAGGGGAATATTACCTGAAAACGATATCACGATTATTGAAAACGGTTTGAAATATCTGGTGGACGTGAAAAAAGGGCAAAAGACGGGTTTTTTCCTGGATCAGCGGCAAAATCGTCTGGCAGTGCGGCAGCTGGCGCAGGATAAAAATGTGTTAGATTGTTTTTGTTATACAGGTGGATTTTCGATTTCCGCGTTAGCAGGTGAAGCAAAATCAATAATTTCTATTGATACTTCGGATGAAGCTATTAATATCGCTAAAAGAAATGTACAAATTAACTATCTTGACCAGAATAGAATAAATTGGATTCGGGGAGATGTATTCACTGAGCTGCGCAAGCTACGTGATTACGATCGTAAGTTTGATATGATTATTTTAGACCCTCCAAAATTTGCCTTTTCAATGTCGCAAGTGGAAAAAGCTGCTCGGGGTTATAAGGATATAAATTTATTGGCAATGAAATTATTGAATCCTGGCGGCTTGCTGGTGACTTTTTCTTGCTCGGGAAGTGTTAACGCTGATTTATTTCAAAAAATCGTGGCAGGGGCAGCATTAGATGCGGGTGTCGGGGCGCAAATAATTAATCAACTGCACCAGGCTGAAGATCATCCTATATTATTGAGTTTTCCTGAGGGACAATATTTAAAAGGTTTGATTATTCAGGTAAATAAATAGAGGCTGCCCCAAAAACCTTGTCACTTTGAGCGAAGCGAAGAGATAAACATTGTTATATTAGATATTCCGCTTTGCTCAACTTGACATTTTTGACTTTTTGGATAGATCTATTAGGTGGAGATGGCGGGAATCGAACCCGCGTCCGAAAGATTCGTCCTCCGAATATCTACGAGCGTAGTCGATTATTTGATCTCATCGGGCAACCCTAAATCGACATAAAAGTTACCCAACCAGCCGCTGAGACCCGAAGATCTCTCTTTCGTGTGTTTAGCGGCATAATACACGGCACTCTGACTTTTTTACGCCCAATCCAACCACCGGTCAGAGAGCGGGGTTGGTGGACGTGATCCTTCTAGGAGGATCAGCTGAACTTACCATCGCTTATGCAGCGAGTGGAAGTGCAGCGTATGAAGTGCGAGTATTGGCACTTTTATTGTGCGCTGATTTCTCGAGTTCGGCGCCTCTCGGCTCGCAATTCGGGGCCAGCCTCTCCCGTCGAAGCCTATCATCCCCGAGTTACTGAATTATAGCATGGGATTGTTAACAAGGCATAGGAAATTGGGTATGATATACTGCGAGAGATCGGAGAAACTTTTTTGGTGGTGCGGGGTTTCACTGGGTGAAGCGCCGCCTGGGCAGGGAGCGCTGTGCAGCTGGATGAACTGAA
>JAAZNS010000317.1 GCA_012798185.1 Chloroflexota bacterium
AGACATAGCTTTCACAGTAGCCTGAGTTCCTACCGGTGCAAAAACAGGTGTAAAAATATCACCATGAGGGGTGTGTAGTACACCTGTCCGGGCGAATTTGTCTTTATTAAGGATTTCGAAGGAAAAATTATCAGGCAATGGCTTGAATTTCTTTTAAGAAAATTAGGGTTGAGCCAGGTTCTAATTATATCAGGGTAGGCATTCAACGGTTAAAATTCGACCAGTGTTATAATTCCTAAACAAACAACCAGTGCAAAAGTTATATATATAAGGAGAAATGTCTATGCAGATCATGAATTTACCAGGTCCAAAGGCGAAAGCTCTGATTGATCGAGATTCAGCCGTAATTTCACCCTCTTATCCCAGGGGATATCCCTTTGTTATGGAACATGGGAAGGGTACTGAGGTTTGGGATGTGGATGGGAATCGATTTTTAGATTTCGCTTCTGGAATCGCCGTAGTATCTACTGGGCATAGTCATCCGAAGGTGGTAAAAGCGATAAAAGAGCAAGCAGACAAATTTATTCACATCTCTTCAGATTTTTATCACGAGAAATGGATCGAATTAGGGGAGAAGTTAAATGATATTGCACCATTTTCCGAAAAAGCCGTTTCTTTTATGACCAATTCGGGCACCGAAAGCGTTGAAGCGGCAATCAAATTAGCCAGGTATCACACCAAACGCACAGAATTCATCGGATTTTTAGGCGCATTCCATGGGAGGACTATGGGGGCGGTTACTTTAACAGCAAGCAAACCCAATTATCATCGGGGATTTTATCCATTGATGAATGGTGTATACCATGTACCGTATCCTGATCCCTATCGACCAATACTCAATTCACTTCCCGGGGAAGATTACGGGGAAACCGTAGTTCGGTATATCGAGGAACAGATATTAAGCCACATTGTACCTGCTGATAATGTTGCTGGGATTATTATCGAGCCTATTCAGGGGGAGGGGGGATATGTTGTTCCCAGCGAGGGATTTTTCCCTGCTCTGCGAAAACTATGCGATAAGTATGGTATCTTATTGATCGCTGATGAAGTTCAATCAGGCATGGGGCGATCCGGTAAGTGGTGGGCTATTGAGCATTTTGGTGTCGAACCTGATATCGTATGTGCTGCGAAAGGGATCGCTTCGGGCATGCCATTAGGCGCAATGATCGCTCGAGAACATATCATGAGTTGGCAAAAAGGCGCCCATGGCAATACCTATGGCGGAAATCCATTATCTTGTGCAGCAGCATTAGCTACCATCGAATTGATAAGAGATGAATATCTGAAGAATGCAGAGGAGGTTGGTGAATATACTTTGGATGCTTTGCAGGAAATTATGGTGAGACATTCCAGCATTGGTGAAGTGCGTGGTAAGGGTTTAATGATAGGCGTTGAATTCGTAAAAGATAAATCGACGAAAGAACCCGGTGAAAAAATCCGCGATCAGGTGGTTGACCATGCTTTTCAAACCGGCTTATTATTGCTTGGTTGTGGTAAAAACACCATTCGCATCGCACCCCCTCTCAGTGTTTCCCGCAGCGAAGTGGATGAAGCTTTATCGATTTTCGAGGAAGCAGTCACAATAAGCGAGAAGGAGGTATTGACGGTTGCTTCCTGATTTTCGCGTTCGCCAACGCGATTATTTGTTAGAAATATCCAGAGCGATAACCCAGGAGTTGAATTTGGACAAACTCCTGGGTCGTATTCTTATAATTTCTGCCGAAATGCTAGCAGGGCAGGCGGGTTTAATCCTGCTGCGCTCTTCACAAAAAGGATGGACAGTTTCAGCTTCCCATGGCATTCCACAAGCTTTTTTTCGTTACCTTGATCCGCTATTAGCCGCAATACCTGATCATGAAGATCCTGCCCGTTTTGA
>JAAZNS010000318.1 GCA_012798185.1 Chloroflexota bacterium
AGATCACCCAAAACGGCAGACAGTTATTAATGCTGAACCTGCTCTCAATTCCTTGGCTGGTGCTCTGTGCGGGGATATTTATGTTGTGGAAAATGATGTGGAGCACTTTCTGGAATTTTGCCACTCCGAACAGCGTCGCACAGTCTCAAAGAGCCGGCGGACAAGTCTTTTTAATTGCCAATTGGACTCTAGCAATTCTGGCTGGGGTGGTGGTGATGATCGTGCTGCACGAGCTGGTGCACGGGATGACCATGCGCCGCTTTGGAGCCAAACCCAGGTATGGCGTTCTGTGGGGTGGATTGATGTTCTATGCCACCGCTGCCGGATTCGCCTTCCGCCGGAATGACTACTTGAAAGTAGCTCTGGCGCCTTTAGGGCTGCTCAGCCTGTTGGTGATGGCACTCCTTGCTGCGCCGGTTTCGACCAACCTGGCAACCTTATTGATCATCTGCGGCGCATTCAATGCTGCCGGCGCGATCGGCGACCTGTGGATTACCCGGGTTGTATTGCGTTATCCCGCTTATGCCTATGTCATCGACGAGCGCGATGGCGTACGCATTTTTATGCCCACACCGCCCTGATCGAATGCTATTCGAAACCTTCGAATTCCCAACCTGCCAGAGTCTGGTAGAGCTGGCTGCGATCGCGTAAGCCAAATTTGTGCACTGCATTGCGCACATGCGTCTTGGCGGTTTCGGGAGAAATGACCAGTATCTCGGCGATTTGGCGGTTGGTGTAGCCCCGACTGAGCAGCGCCGCCACCTGCTGTTCGCGCGGGGTAAGGCGCCGCCAGAGCTGACGCGTCTCTTCGATGGACAGCCGCCAGCCAATCGCAGCTGAAAGAAGGTCGGAAAGCATTTGCTCAAAGGTGCGCCCTTCTTTTTGCGCCAGCGCTTGCACCGTGCGCGCTGTGGTTTCGTCGAAGCCGTATACCCGGTTTTCGACCGGCGCGGGTTTGAAAAAATGATGCAGCCTTTTCCAAAAAGTCATCTTTCAATCATCCAAAATAGAACAAACGTTCTATTGACTTCATTGTACAGCAGTTTTATAGTCGTGTCAATATGCCTGAACATATCATTCTGGATAATATCCCTTTTCAAATCGACCTGCCCGCCCTGCTGCAAACTTTGCGCATCAAGCCGCAAAGCTCATATGCCCGCCAGGTCGAAACTATGGTGCGGGAGGCGCAGGAAATTGCCCGCCCGAAAGCTTTTTTCAAGCTGGCGTTCATCGTTTCCCGGGATGATCAGCATGTGAACATGGATGGCATCTTGTTCACCAGCCGGGTGCTCAGCCGCAACCTGGCAGAAACCCAGCGGGCGATTGCCTACCTGGTTACTTGTGGCTTGGAATTGGATGCATGGAGCCGTTCTTACGAGGATATGCTGCCGCATTATTGGGCTGATGTTCTGATGGAATCTGCTGCAAGGCAGGCAAGCCGTTATTTAGATGAGCATCTGAAACGGCGTTTTAAATTGAGGCGGATTTCGAGTATGCACCCTGGTTCACTGGCAGATTGGCCGATAACCCAGCAGCGGGAGTTGTTCTCCTTGCTGGGCGATACGCAGTCAGCCATTGGCGTGACGCTCACCGAAAGTATGCTTATGCTGCCAGCCAAGTCGGTTTCAGGGCTGTGTTTTGCTGTAACGATGGATTTTGAATCTTGTACGCTTTGCCCACGCGAGAATTGCCCTACACGTCATGCGCCTTATGATCAGAAGCAAGTAGATAAATTTCTAGGTTAGGATAAAATTATAAAATCCTGATACAAAAGATTGAGCTTTTATTAAGAACCCAGGAATTTAGAAACTTGGATAATATTTGAATATCGAGAATTCAGTATCAAAAACGATACCTGACCGATTTCATTCTCATTAGGAGAAAAATTTCAATATGCCGATTGAATGCGACGCATTATTATTCGACCTTGACGGCGTGTTATTGGATTCAACCGAATGTATCCGCAATACTTGGAAAATGTGGGGGGAGAAACACGGTATCCCATTTGAAAAAATTATGGCAGTGGCACATGGACGCCGTGCGGTGGAGACCATCCAAATTGTTGCTCCCCATCTGAATGCCGAAGAGGAAGCCAAACCACTTGCCGCTTGGGAGGCGGTTTCCACTGAGGGGGTTTACATTGTCGAGGGGGCTTTACCCTTGGTGAGCAATCTTCCCTCTAATGGGTGGGCAGTTGTCACTTCGGGAACAAGAGGCATTGCCCAAGCCCGTTTAAAAGCTACGGGTTTACCTTTCCCCAAGATACTGATCACTGCAGAAGATGTGGTTAACGGCAAACCCAATCCAGAACCATACCTGGCTGCCTCTGAACAAATGCATATTCCCGCCGATAAATGTGTGGTAATCGAAGATTCCCCAGCTGGGATCGAAGCTGCTCACAAAGCAGGGATGCGCGCAGTTGCAGTTGCATTCACTCATCCCCGTCATGAATTGGTACAGGCAGATGCTATTGCAGAAAGGATAGCCGATATCCAAATCGCTGATGGAACTGAACTGCGGTTTGCGATATGGGTTAAGGATTAAAATATTTTATATGAATTATATGTATCTCGTGGTCTATCAGGGATGAGTATAATGATAGATTTAGAAGGAAAAAACATCACCCCCCCTTTCTCCCTCCCCGCTTGTGGAGAGGGTGCAGGGGGTGAGGTATCAAATCATCGAACGATCTTTGACAAACAACTCGTATCATCTTTGATAAATTTTCAGGTTAAATGAAATGAAAATCACTCAGACATTTGTATATCAGGAAATCCATGAGCAGCCTCAAACGCTCAAGCGTTTGATTTGCGAGGAAAGCGAGGCTATCCATCGGTTAGCAAAAATTGTGCAAGGGCGGCAGATTACCCATGTAGTCATTGCTGCCCGCGGCACCAGCGATAATGCAGCCCGCTACGCCAATTATCTTTTAGGGGCAGTCAATGGGTTATGCGTGGCGTTGGCAACCCCTAGTTTATATACCATCTATCAGCGCGCCCCGCGTTTTGGCAACGCTTTGGTGCTGGGCATCAGCCAAAGCGGCAAGAGCCCCGATATCGTGGCAGTTCTGGCAGAAGCCCGGCGGCAAGGCGCTTTAACCGCTGCCATCACCAATTTCCCACAGTCTGATTTGGGGCAAGCAGCCGAGCACATCATCGACCTGCAGGCAGGCGAGGAGAAATCAGTAGCAGCCACTAAAACTTACACCAGCGAGCTAGCTGCCATTGCATTATTCAGCGCCAGCTTGGCAAATGATGAAAAAATGCTAGCTGCTTTGCAGCGATTGCCGCAGGTTGTTGCCGAGACCCTGGTGATGGACAACGAGATAGCCCGGATTGCCGAGCGATATCGTTATATGCGCGCCTGTATTGTGATCGGCCGCGGTTTCAACTATGCGACAGCTTTTGAGCTGGCGCTGAAAATCAAAGAATTGACCTATACGGTGGTTGAGCCATACAGCAGCGCTGATTTCTTGCATGGTCCCCTCGCTATGATCGAACCCGGGTTTCCAATAATCGTTATTTCGCCCACTGGAGTAATGATTGGCGAAATGAAAGAATTTATCCGTATCTTGAATGAACGTCAGGCGGAAGTTATTGCCATCAGCGATGATGACGACTTGCTGGCACAAGTGCGCATCCCATTGCGGCTGCCGTTATCGGTTCCCGAATGGCTTTCTCCATTGACCGCTATAATTCCCGGGCAGCTTTTCGCCATGCATTTAGCGGGGGTGCGGGATCTGGACCCTGATCATCCGCGTGCCTTACATAAGGTGACAGAGACCCGTTAAAAAGGGCAGATAAACGGGTGAAATTAATATGCTGCCCTATTTTTCCTGCCGTTTATTTGAAGCCATAACAATCCACCCAGGGCGCCTAACCCAGCCATAATTACGAGATTGAACACACCAATACAAAAGGCGCTGCCATATACTATCGGCGTATAATAATTTACAACATCGCTGCTGGCGGGTATATTTAGCTGTTGCAGCATATTCATCACGCCTTCCGGTCCCACGATATTCGCATTGATGACTGCCCCGATTATTTGCCCGATGATAGCTCCGACGCCGCTGATAACGCCTGCAACAGCTCCAACCTTTGCCGAACTTCCTTCATTGTGAGGTTTTTCCAGAATTCCTCCCAGATAGCCGGCAAAGAGTCCAATAAAAAAGGCAAGACAAGGCGTGCAAATGGGACTGATCAATGTTGCGAGGGTGGTGAAAATCAAGGCGACAACGCCCAATATTAAACCAGATTTGACCATGATGACCTCCTGTTTCCGATCATTCCTTAGCTAGCTACCCGCACCAGTGCCTGTGTCGATTTTATTCAAATCGCATATATCAGGCTGCCCCTTTAAGAATAATGTTTAAGCGAAAATCTTTTCCCTAAAACATTATAGCGTAAATTAAAATCTCTGAGATAAAATTAGGCGATTTCTCTATTCGCTTTCGTCTACTGAGTGTTGCAGAAGCTCTTGCCTGATTTCCTTGATGGCGGCGTTAACCGATTCCAGCATTTTTTCCCAAGCAGGCATATCCAACGGGTCGGCTACCAGATCCCGCCCCTGGAAACTCAACTGGCAAACAGCAAAACCGGCGGATGGTTCTCCGGTTTTGCGAAAGCGGATTAACTCACTGTGGGCGTGATCATGATCGAATTCGAACATGGGCGAGCAAGCCTCGCAAACCTGCCAGGGGCTATCCGATGAACCGCGGGCAAATACTACACGGGATAGTAAATTCGAATTATCTAATAATTCCGTCATTTGCTTTGCCGTACTTTTAATGAAGCTTTTCCAACAAACAACGCTGGCGGTAACCTGAGCTGTGGTCAGCAGGTATCCTTCATCACCGGTTAATTCTTGATTACAAATATCACAACGAGGCATGGTTCGCTCCGGAGTTTTTTGAATTTCGAGCGCGGTTATTTTTCACGAGTCATCCAGCGTTCGATTCCCTTGGGCGGCTGATGGTTTTTTAATTCATTCAATAACTCAGCGGGATTTTCCTCTACATAAAAAAGAGCGCGGTGCTCGTCGTAAATAAATCCTTCCCGCTGAGCTTGTTCGATCATGGATAGAAGTAAATTGTAATAGCCGCGAATATTCAGCAATCCCACCGGTTTTTGATGTAACCCAATCTGTGCCCAGGTGAGCACTTCGAAGAATTCTTCCAGGGTGCCAAAGCCGCCGGGCAGAGCAACAAAGGCATCTGCTAGTTCCACCATGCGCGCTTTGCGTTGATGCAGCGTGTCGACAATTTCCAGCTGGGTTAAGTTAGGATGAGCCAGCACAGGCGTGTTGAAGTAATTCGGAATGATGCCCATCACTTCACCGCCCTCCTCCAGGGCAGCATCTGCCAATGCACCCATCAACCCTGTACTGCCTGCGCCATATATCAGGCGAAGCCCTTGCCTGGCGATGGTTTTGCCCATTTCAGCCGCAGCCTGCAGATAAACCTCTGGCAATTTATCGGATGAGCCGCAATAAACACATATCGATTTCATAACCTGTTCCTCTACGTACCATGATAAATCTTGTTTAGTTTATCACAATCTTTTAAGGCGGATTTGAACCAGTATTGTTCCTATAACTGCTAGTGTCATCCCAATCCCTTTTTGCAGGGTAATCCTTTCTCCAAGAAATAACCACGCCAGTATAGCAATTTGAACCATCATGGTGCTGTTGATGATGCTGGACTCAACCGCTGGCAGAGTGCGCAGAGTGTGATTCCACAGGGTAAAGGCAAGGGCGGTGTTCACCACTGCCAGCCAGGCAATCATCCCCCAATTGAGGAGGGTTATTTTTGGCACAGGTTCGATGATTATCCCAACAGCCATTAATATAAATGCGCCAATGCCCATGCTGACTGTGGTAACAGCTAGAGGCGGTACATCGCAAGAGCGATTGATATCCCGCCCCATGATGGCGGCGATGGCATTGGCACACACCCCGGCAACCACTACGATGATTCCAATAATCTGTGATGGTGGAAATTCCACTGGATAGAAAAAAATCACTCCTGCTGCAGTGCACAGCAATATTCCTGTCCATTGCAGCAAACCCGGTTTTTCAGCCAGCCAAAGCATGCCGAAGAGTGCTACGATTGGCGTGGTGAAATTAAACAGCAGGCTGACTGTAATTGCCGGCAGACTAGCCAGTCCATAGAACTGGGCTCCCTGGGTAATGGTGTAATAGAATAAGCCCAACAAGGCTAATTTTCCCCATTGACGTAATGATAAGGCTTGCAGCCGGCTGTTCTGCCGGGTAGCGGCAGCCAGGCATGCCAGGCATACAAAGGCGGCGCTGTAACGAATGCCGGCGAATGTCAGAGCGGGAATATCGCTTAATCCCCATTTCACCAGCACCCAGGAGGTAGACCATAAGAAGGTTACCAGCAAAGCCTGCAGGGTTGCTGTAGTATGTGCAGAGTTTCGGTTCAATGTTGAAGTCATTGGCTTGTCAGGCGATTGTAGCATGGGCAGATATGACGGTCAATGTGAAACAACATATGATGGCAAGCATCTCGATTTACCTGAAGGGTAACCGATGTTAAAATGACTGAAAGAAAGGTACATTTCATGACAACCGCTTTGATTCTTGTGGATATACAAAATGATTATTTTCCGGGAGGCAAGATGGTGCTGGAAGGCAGCCCGGAAGCAGGTAAAAACGCGAGCGAATTGTTGGGTTACTTCCGGCAGGCAGCCCTGCCTCTGGTGCATATTCAGCATATCTCAAAAAAACCAGGTGCAACATTTTTCGTGCCCAATACACCCGGGGCACAGATATACGAACTGGTACAGCCTCTCCCGGGCGAGCGGGTGATCCAAAAGAATTACCCGAACAGTTTTCGCAATACACCGCTATTGGCAGCGCTGCAAGCAATGAAGGTTAAACGTCTTGTAGTAGCCGGGATGATGACGCATATGTGTATCGATGCTACTACCCGGGCTGCTTTTGATCTGGGCTATGAGTGCTTCCTGGCGCATGATGCTTGTGCTACGCGAGCATTGACTTTTCGAAATAAAATCATTCCTGCTTCCGATGTACAGGCAGCGTTTTTGGCAGCCATCGACGGCACATTTGCTAGGGTAATGGAAACAAGGGAAATTATTGCTGGGTTACACGAAGATGGATAAGGTTAGTTCAGTTACAGGTGAGATACAATGCCGTCCCGGTTGTGGGGCGTGCTGCATTGCCCTTTCGATCTCCTCGCCCATCCCCGGCATGCCGGATGGCAAGCCGGCAGGTGTACGCTGCATCCAACTGACCGACGATAACCTTTGCCGCATCTATAACCAGCCTGACCGTCCGGAAGTATGCAGCCGTCTACGTCCGAACAAGGAAATGTGCGGGGAAACCATGGAACACGCACTGGCATATTTATACAACCTGGATAAGGAAACCCAGCCATAATCGATTATCAGGAAAGCAGGAGAAAGATTATTTAAATTATAAAAAGCGAAAATCAAGAAATTTATGTGTTAGAAAAAATCATATTCTGTCTAACTTGATTCATAATTTTAGATGTTCTTTATTAACTTGACCCCACCCTGTCTATCCCGGCAAGAAGGGAGGAAGTGAGAGTGGGATGGGAAATAAAAGCATTAATTGAAACCATAGAATCAGGTTCGACAAACCACTAATCGCTGATAATCGAGAAGCTAAAATCGATCATTGTGAAACATAAGGCGAGTACAGAAAATTGAGAAATAAAAATCAAAAACCGAAAACTCCTGTTCACTTTATCCCTTTACCCCCTCATGATAAAATCATGACAAATCCAAAATTCGTTATTGAAGCGAAGGGGTTATCTTTGGAAAATTTACTGGAAGTAAGAAACCTGACCACCCGTTTTCACACTCAGTATTCTACGATTTATGCGGTGAACAACATTTCGTTTTCGGTGAAAGAACGCGAGATGCTGGGCATTGTCGGCGAGAGCGGCTGCGGCAAAAGTGTTACCATGCTATCCATTATGCGTTTGATTCCCCAGCCGCCGGGAAAGATCGAATCGGGCGAAGTGATCTTCGAAGGCAAGGATCTGCTCAAACTTGATGGGGAACAAATGCGGCGGCTGCGCGGGCAGGATATTGCCATGATCTTCCAGGATCCGATGACCTCGTTGAACCCTGTATTGACTATTGGGGTGCAGATTACTGAAGCCTTGCGTACCCATATAAAAATGACCGTATCGCAGGCACAAACCCGAGCAGCTGAATTATTAGACCTGGTGGGAATTTCGCGCTCGGCTGAACAGCTGAATTGCTACCCGCATCAGTTTTCGGGCGGTATGCGCCAGCGGGTGATGATTGCCATGGCACTGGCGTGCGAGCCCAAATTATTGATCGCCGATGAGCCCACCACGGCACTGGATGTAACCATCCAGGCACAGATCATTGACCTGGTGAAACATTTACAGGAGAAATTTGGCATGGCAGTGATCTGGATTACTCACGACCTGGGGGTAGTGGCGCGTCTCGCCCGGCGAGTCATTGTGATGTATGCCGGGTTTATCGTCGAAGATGCCATGGTTAAAGAGATCTACCGTATGCCCCGTCACCCCTATACCCGCGGGTTATTGGGGTCTCTTCCCCGGCTGGATGATCAAACCGAAAACCGCCTGATTTCTATACCAGGTCAGCCGCCGGATCAAAGTGTGTTATTCACCCACTGTCCATTTGCCCCACGCTGCCGTTTTGTCGTCGAACGCTGCTGGCAAGAAAACCCGGTTTTGCAGGCAGTAACGCCAACCCACCAGGTGGCATGCTGGTGTTGGGATCAATTGCTTGGATGATATGCTATGGATACTAACCTGCCCCCCGAGATCCTGGTGCGCGTCGAGGATCTTAAAGTTTATTTTCCGATTCTGAAGGGTGTATTCCAGCGTAAAACGGGTGATGTTAAGGCAGTGGATGGAGTCAGCTTTGAGATCTTCCGCGGTGAGACTTTGGGGTTGGTGGGTGAGAGCGGCTGCGTAAAATCCACCACCGGGCGGGCGATTTTGCAGATTTACCGCCCTACCAAGGGGAAGGTTTTCCTCGAAGGAAAAGAACTGACTGCTCTGAGAAAACGCGATCTACAGCCCTTGCGCCGGCGCATGCAAATGATTTTCCAGGATCCTTATGCATCACTCAATCCCCGTCTGACCGCCGGGCAGATCGTCAGCGAGCCGCTGGAAATTCACCGCCTGGCGAAGGGCAAAGAGAAACAAGCCCGCGTTGCGGAGTTATTCAAGCTGGTGGGTTTGCTGCCCGATTTGATTTACCGTTATCCGCATGAATTTTCCGGCGGACAGCGCCAGCGCATCGGATTGGCGCGGGCGTTGGCGCTGGAGCCTGAGTTCATCGTCTGCGACGAGCCGATCGCCGCCCTGGATGTCTCGATCCAGGCACAGGTGATCAACCTGCTTTACGACCTGCAGGAGCGTCTGAACCTGACTTACCTCTTTATTGCTCATGACTTGAGTATGGTGCGGCATATGAGTGATCGTATTGCGGTAATGTATTTGGGGAAGATCGTCGAGCTTACCGAAAGCAACGAGCTGTATAACATGCCCTTACACCCCTACACCCAGGCGCTGCTTTCAGCGGTGCCCATTCCCGATCCCGATCTGGAAGAGCAGCGCCAGCGCATTATATTGAAGGGAGATATTCCCAGCCCAGCCAATCCGCCCATAGGTTGTAATTTTCACACACGCTGCCAAAAAGTTCAGGGCATCTGTGTGGAAGAGGAGCCGGTCTTTCGGGAAATTAAGGCAGGGCATCGGGTGGCGTGCCATTTTGCGGGGGAATAGCGATTAGCTATAGGATGTAAGCTGTAAGTCGTCGGTTTTCAGTTAACGGTTTATGATTTTTAATCTCAATAAATTTAGCACCTATACTTATAAATGGATGGTAAGGGTTAACTTCAACATTGATCGTTAACTCAGGAAGGTTGCTCAACAGTCGAATCAGCATTCCCTGAGCATAGGCTACGAGCCAATCGAAAGGAGTGTAAGAGGGGTTTCGCTTAGATTAACAGATTATTTAGGGCTGTCCAAAAAGTAAGCTGTTGCCTGAGCAAAGCGAAGGGTCTTTTTATAACGTATAAGGGATTTTTCGCTCCGCTCAATATGACATTTTTGACTGCCCCTTTTTAGTATCAGGCCTGCGCAGGAGGTTTACAGGGGAGCGCACCGCGCCAGCGTAATCAGCGGTTCGGTGGGAAAAGAAAAAATCAACCGCAGGAGACGCAGAGAGCGCGGAGATAAGCACACCCTGCTTCTGTTTTTCCCATTTAGGGGGAGGGCTGGAGCAGGGTGGTTTTCGAAGAAATGTTAACTAATAACCGATTACCGAAAATCTTAAGCTGATAGCTGACGGTTGAAAGATGTACTTTTCACTCCTTCAATTCCTCGTCCGCCCGCCTCAAAATCTCCTCCAGCCTGCCCTCCACCTCCGAAGGCAGCGCATCCACTACCGGACCAGCCAGGATGGCATGCACCTGTTCTTTTGCTCGCGTGTACATGGTTGGTTTGCCCAAATTCGTCCATGCCTCGTACGAGGTGCGGTCCATCAATTTCGAAGCGTAGAATTCACCGCTGCGCGGTGCCAGGCGGGTGCCTTTGGTCTTCAGGAAATGTCCGCCGGGACCAACCTGGGCGATTTCGTCGAACAGGGCTTTTTCTTCGCTGCAGTCGATGCCTTCCACCACGCGTTTGCAGTAGTGGGCGATCTCGTTATCGACGATCATCTGTTCCAGAACCAGCAGCTGGTCGCTTTGGATTTCACCAAAACCAACGATGATATCTGCGCCTGCCATTGCCGGGGGCAGGGAGGTGATCAGTTTTTCCATCACTGCCTGGGGTCCGGCTTCCATGGCATCAGATGTACAGCCAGCACAGGAGCAGGGCAGGTTATAGAAGCGTCCCATTACCGATAAAGCCGCCGATTGCAGCCCCATCTCAGTAGTGCCGCCCAAGTATCCACCGGTGGCAAAATCTAAAGTGCCCATGGCGCTGCTGTAAACCAGCGGTCTGCCGGGGTGAGCCAGCTGATAGATGACAATAGAAGAAAGCGTCTCGGCGTTTGCCAGGCACAGGGTACCAAACAAACTGGCGGGACCGGTGCTGCCCGGCACCGGCATGGGCATAATCATCACCGGCATGTTGACCTGCCCGAGTTCGAGATATGCGTCCAGCATTTCGCCGTCGTGAGTGAGCGGGGCTACCGGACAGTAGATCAGTGAAAAAGCATTGCGGCGTTTAAGTTCGTCTTCGCTGCCCATGATGGCAGTCAGCCCTTCGATCAAGTAAGGCACCTGGCTGGTGGTATGCAGCTCGTGTTGACCATGTTTGGAACAATTCCGCACCATCTCGAAAAATTCGTGCAGCGCGCGGGAAGGCGAGGGCGCATCCGATGCTGTAGTCGGCGCCCATGCCATTCTCCCCAGATCGAGTTGTTGGAAGATGCGCATGGCGTTCCGGATATCCTTGCGGGTGCCATAGCGGCGTTCTCCGCTTTCGAAATCCAGGGCAAAAGCAGCCGTGCCGTCCATGCAGTAATATGAGATAGGCGAAGGCATCGCCAGGTCGTATTGTGGATTTCTCGAACCCAACACGAAAGATTTGGGAGATGTCGCTAAAGCCTGTTCGACCAGGGCGGCAGGAATTTTCGCGATTTTTGAATCCCAATCGACCTTCGCCCCATGTTTTGCCAGGATATCCAGCGCTTTTTCCCCGTGAAAGCGGACACCAACCTCTTCCAGAATGCGTATGCTTTGTTTGTGGATGCGTTCTTGTTCTTGCTCGTTGATTATTTGTGTTGAATATTTCATAGCCGGTTCCTTTATTAATAATATTATATTGTAACTGGGGCTATCCAAAAAGAAGCTTATCACCCTGAGCGAAGCGAAGGGTCTATTCATTGCCATGAGATGTTTCGCTTCGCTCTACATAGCAAAATCGGCATTCTCAGACAGCCTCAGTTGCATTATTTTTATTTTGTTCACTTTCAAAGGCGCTTTTCACGATTCGCTTGATTTCTTCCTCAACGGATTCATCCAAAGGCAGCGGCTGATATTCGGCAAGGATTTTGTTGACTTGTTCCCTGGCTTGTTGCAGCACATCCGGTTTGCCAAGCTCTTCCCAGCGCTCATAGGGGTCGGTGATGCCTAAACCGCCCGTATACCATTCCCCAGAACGCAGCGACCTGTGGGTGGTGCGCTCCTTAAGGAAATTACCTCCCGGGCCGATCTGATCGATCAAATCGTCCAGCCATTTTTCCTGACTGGTTCCAATGCCGCGGTGGAGCCGTTTACAGCGTCTAAAAACTTCCACGTCCAACAAAAGCTGTTCGAGGCTGAGGATCATCGCCCCGCTGAGCAAGCCTGGTCCCACCAGCAAGTCGGGCCAAGAGAGAACGGGCACTGCCCAGTTGAGGGCGCGTTCATAAGCTGCCTGAATACCTGGAGCATGGTGGTCGCTGCCGCCGGTGGTGGCTTCCACCGGCAAACCGTAATAACGCGCCATCTCGGTGACTGCCGAGCTTAGCAGCGCATTTTCTACCCCTCCGCCGGTAAAACGGGCATAACGCGGTTCCATACTGGCTGGCGCTGCGGCATAGATAAAGGGCGTCTCCGGTTGGGCTAACTGTGTCAGGCATAACATGGCGATCGTTTCGGCATTGAACATGATCGTGGTGGAAATCAGGGTGGCGGGGCTGGTCAAACCCATCACTGGCATGGTCATCACCGCAATGGGGATATTCCAACCAATGGTCTCTAGGTAGGCATCGGTGTAGGATTCTTCGATGATCAATGGCGACAAGGGGCAAACTAAAAAGGAAAATGGATTTTGCTCGCGCATGGCTTTTTTCCCCCCAAAGACCACGTCCATGATCTTCAGCATCCAGCGGCTCTCTTCAGGGTTGAAGGGTGAATCTTGCAGATGTTTTGAGAAATTACAGATCACCTTGTGCCAATAACTGGCATACTCGCCGATACCACCTTCACAGCGCCCACCTTCAACGATTTCCCAGAAAACACCCACTTCATCCAAGGCGTCGCACAGGCGGGTGGCAGCCAGAAAATCTTCCATGGTGGAACTGCGACGTTCTCCGGTGTTGCAGTCATAAGCAAAAACTCCCTCACCGTCCATCACCAGGGTGCACTCACCGGCGTTCATGGGCAGCTGATAACCTGGCCGCCTGCCACCCAGCGTGAATTGCCGGCAGGTAATCCGCAGGCATTCTTCGACCAGGGGGCGCGGAAACCGCACAATGCGCGTGTTTTCGTTAACCTGTGCGCCAGCCTGGGCAAGAATCTGCCTGCCGCGGGCAGTATCCACGCGGACGCCGGTATTAGCCAATAATTTCAAGGTGCGGTCGTGGATTTCATTTTTTTCTTCGTTCGAAAGGATTTGTAAGTGGGCTTCCATGATTTCCCCTATTCACTTTTAGTCATGACTTTATATGGGTCGAAGGCATCGCGTAAGCCGTCGCCGATGTAGTTTATGGATATTACTGCCAGGAAGATCATAATCCCCGGGAAGATTGCCATCCACGGGTGTTTGGTCATATGTTCCTGTGCGTTGCTGAGCAAATTGCCCCAGCTGGGTGTGGGCGGCTGGATGCCGAAACCCAGGAAGCTTAGCCCTGATTCTTCGAGAATGGCATAGCCAATCTCCAGGGTATTTTCTACGATGATCGGACCGATGGCATTGGGCAGGATGTGGCGTACGATGATGCGGAAATCGGAGGCGCCCAGGGTGCGCCCGGCAGTAACAAAATCCATCTCCCGGATGGAGAGGTAAGTCGCCCGCACCAGGCGGGCAACGAACATCCAGGAGAGAATGCCGATCACTCCGGCGATAGTAAGCACCGGATTTTTTTCCAAGAGAGGGGCATCCAATTCCCGCAAGATGGCAGCCAATAAAATCAAGACTAACAAAGATGGCAGCGCCAGGGCGGTGTCGGGGATGCGCATGAGCAAATTGTCCACCCAGCCGCCAAAATAACCGGCAACAGCCCCAACCGGTACGCCAATGAGCAGGGCGATAATTACCACGGAAAATCCCACCAGGAGCGAGATGCGACCACCGTATAATACTCTTGTCAATAAATCTCTGCCTAGGGCGTCTGTACCCATGGGATGCGCCCAAGAAGGAGGTTCGAAACGGCTGCCCAGGTCGGATTTTTGCGGATCATAGGGCGACAACCCTGCCAGAAGAACAGCCAGAACGAGCGCGCCCAGCACAATGCTGCCGCCCACCGCCCCCGGATGTTTCCAAAAGCGCTTCCAGATCATGCCCGATAAGGTTTCGGTTCGTTTTTTAGAGGAAAAGGATTCAGTCATAGTGGATGCGCGGGTCCAGGATTGCGTAAACGATATCTGCCAGCAGGTTAGAAAGAATGACTACCGCGGTTCCGATGATAAGTATTGCCATCAGCAAGGGATAATCGCGGTCCATAGCTGCCTGGTAATAAAGCCTGCCCATACCAGGCCAGGAAAAGATAATCTCGACATACAGAGAGCCGGCAACAATATAGGGTAAATCCAGGGCAAAGATGGTCACCAAGGGCAGCAAAGCGTTGCGCAGGGCATGGATGAATAGGGTACGTTTTTCGGTGAGTCCTTTGGCGCGGGCGGTGCGGATATAATCCTGGTGGATTACATCCAGCATACTGGAGCGCAGGAAGCGTGAATACCAGGTGACCCAGCCCACTGATCCCATAACCACCGGCAGAATCAAGTGTTTACCCCAATCCCACACCGAAAACGGCGCGCCGATGGTGTACATTCCACCAGCAGGCAGCAGCGGACCGCCGGTAAACGGATTTTTAAGCCAGGCATAAAATACTAGAATCAAAATCAACCCCAGCCAAAATTCAGGGATCGCCTGCCCCATGAAAGATAGCGTGGTGACCGTTATATCGAATATCGAGTATTGTTTAACTGCCGATATTACCCCAACCGGGATGGCTAACAAGGCGACTATAATCAGGGTAATGGTCATTAAATATATTGTATTGGGGAGATAATCGCCGATGGTTTCCAATACCGGACGCCGGGTGCGGTAGGAAGTGCCAAAATCACCCCGCAGAATTCCCTTGCTTTGCCCATAACTCTCAGCCACCCCATCGCCATCATTATCGACTTTAGTCCAATCATTTCCGATAAGCCAAAATACATAGCGTACTGCCAGCGGTTTATCCAAACCATACTGGCGCTTGAGAATTTCTGCCTGCTCCGGGCGGATATGTTTTGTTTGGCCGCGCCCGGCTAATGGACCGCCGGGCGCGATATTCACCAGGATGAATAAAAGGATACTGACAAGCAGCAATAAAGGAACGGCTTGCAGCAGCCGCCTGATGACATACTGACCCATTATTTAAGTGTCCAATCAGCGGCGTTCCAGGTTACCAGGTCATTGATAGTGGATTGAACCCCTTGTAACCGCGCTGAATGTGCTTCGGCGTTGACTGCCGAAAAGAGCAAAATTACAGGGACTTCTTCATCCAGAATGGTTGCCATTTGGCAGAAAAGATCTTTACGCACAGTCTCATCCAGGGTGTAAGATTGCTCGAGCAGCGTATCGAATTCCGGGTTGATCCAGCGTCCAACATTCCAGCCCATATCGGGTTCGGCAGATGCCGAGTGGTACAGTTCCCACAAAAAGTCGGTAGGATTATTGCCAAAAAAGCCGTCATCCCATAGGTTAATGTCGAAATTGCCGGTTTGTTCAATGCCGCCTTCGGCGGATGTTGCCCACATAACACTGCCTTCCATAATGGTCAAGTTGAGCTTCATGCCAATTTCTCCCAGCATCTCACCGATCAATTGCTGGGTAAGCTCGAGCAATTCGCCATATTCGGCGTAAGTGATCAATTCCATTTCCATCAAATCACCTTCGCTGGCAGCCTGGCAGCCATGGCATTCGCGAACCCCATCGCCATCCTGGTCACTCCAGCCGGCTTCTTCCAGCAAAGCTTTTGCAGCTTCAGGGTCGTATTTAGGCTGGGGGATATTACAGATATATGGCTCCCGGAAAAATTCCGTCCAAATCGGTTTGGAATATCCGAGGAAGATTTCTTTGGATAGTTCTTCCACATTAATAGCCATGCGGATCGCTTTGCGCACGCGCACGTCCGAAAGGATCGGGTGAGGTGTGGCAGCCGGATCGGTTGTGCCGCGGGCAGCCAGATTCAAAAATAAGCGCATGACCCAGCGGTTATTCGGACTGGTGCTGATTTCAACATTGGGCTCATCTTTCAAATCGTGGAGCATCCCTTCAGTGGTCCACATATCCAGATCGGCGTCGCCGTTGATTAGCATGGTTTTTCGCACGGAGCTGTCGGGGACGATGCGTACAATAATTTTATCGATGACGGGCTTTCCTTTTTCATAATAATTGGGATTACGCACGAAAGTCAAATGGTCGCCGACAATCCACTCTTCCAGAAGATAGGGGCCATTGCTGAGTGGTTTCTGCGCGCATTCCCATTGTGAGAATCCCTGAGCCGCATCACAGTAATGCGCCGGCCAGATTGCCATTTGTTCGCCGCCAAATTGATAGAGATATCCCGGATAGATGGTGTTGTAATGAACAATAAAGGTATCGACATCCACTTTTTCGATGCCATCCACGTAATCGATCCCCTGTGTCCATGAACCCAGTTCGGGATCGATCAGAGCCTCATAAGTAAAGATCACGTCATCACTGGATACCGGCGTGCCATCTGACCAGGTGATATCGGGGCGCAGATTCCAGGTCACATCCATCGTCCCATTTTCTTCATCGGTAATCACGCCGCCGTTTTCAACGGTAGGAAGTTCGGCTGCCAATTCGGGGAATATGTTGCCTTCGGGATCCAGGTCTGCCAAACCCAGCATCACCAACTCCATCACCAGGGCATCATAACCAGTGTCGGAAAGCGATGCGTTGAAATTGGGCGGATCTTCGGGAATGACAATCACGACCTGGGATTCACCAGCTGTGGCGCCTTCAGGCTCCTCCACTTCAGGAGCGGCGGTTATCCCGGCTCCGCTTTCAGGAACAGCAGTTGCTGCTCGAGGTGCACAGCCTGAAAGAAACAGCCCCCCTACAAGAATAGCGGTTGCCAGGGTTCCCCATTGCGATTTCTTGAAAGACATCTCTTCCTCCTTTATTAATATATTAATAAAGTTGTCAGCTGTAAGTGAATCTAGATTTAAATTTATCACGTGTCAGAAATCGACTTTTTCCGATTTTCCTGCCTTCCCAATAATAAATTGTCATAGATTCCTTTTATTCCTTTACAGCAAAATGCTTCTCTGCCGAATAAAGGATGCGTTGGATTTCTTGTTGTTGGGCGGTTTCTAAAGGTGCCGGGAAGTGAGTTTTAAGTAATGTTTTGGTTTTTTCACGGGCGACTTCGATCGGATCCAGCCAGCCGCCGCCTTGGGCTGGCTGAGCGGTTAAATCGGAAAAACGCAGGCGCCGCAAGCCATCGCGGGTATGACGCTGGCGCAGAAACTGGCCGCGGGGACCTACCTCTTTAATCACATCCAAAGCCATGGCTTCGCGGCTGGTATCTATCCCTTCGGCGGTGATTCGTACCCGGTGGTAAATATCGGCTGCCAGCACCAATTCTTCCGGGTAAAGGACGGTGCAGGACTCCAATAAGCCCATACCGGAGCCTGTCTCTGCACCGCACAATGCATCCAATAACAGTGAGGAAGCCACCTCTGCAGCGGATTGCCACCCGGGATGCGGCGCATCGGGACCGAACATAGCAGCCAATGTGGGCACTCCCCAATGGTGGGCAATTTCCACACCCACCGGGTAAGAAATATCCACCTCCCAGGTGGTGCTCAAATAATCACCGGTGCGCGGGTGCATGATGCCTGGCATCATGGAGTGATAGACTGGCGCTCCCGGGTAAGCTAATTGCACCAATACCAGAGCCGCTACGATCTCGGCATCGGCAATTGCCAGGGTTCCAGCGATTGTAGCGGGCGCGGTCGACCCGGTGTTTGCCATGGACATAAAGCCTACTGGAATGCCTGCCTCTGCGAACACGAGGGCAGCTTCCATGCCGCCCACATCCTGTGCCAGGGGTGCAATGGTGCAGATTAGGGATGAAAGCGGGGGGCGCAGGCGCAAGGTTTGCTTATTACCGGCAATTACCATAGCAATTTCCACCGCGTAGCGCGCCATCGCTTCGTCCATCACCGTTTCGGTTTGCACATGCTTTACCGTATTGTTGTAGGCAGCGTCCAATTCATGCAGCGGGGCAATAGTAGGAAAATCTTGGGCGCTGACAATAGGCCAATAGAAACCTACTGAAGGTAAGGCATCTGCTATGCGCGCCATTTTAGCAATATCATCCTTGCGGGAAGTACGCCGTTGGCGGGTTTCAAAATCGATGGTTTCCACCCCGCAGCCATCTGTGGCACAATACATGGCGGTGCCGTCCAGATGGATATTGTGTTCTGGCGAGCGGGCACCCATGGTATAGAAGCGCGGCGCATGAGCCATCGCTTTGAGCACCAAATCGGGGGGCAGCCGTACAATCTGGCTGGAAGAATCTACATGTGCACCATTAGAGGCATAGATTTCCCAGGCTTTGGGAGATGGGCAGTGTATACCTACCTCATCCAAAATTTCAAAGGTTGCAGAGCGAAAAGCCTGTAATTGTTCGTCGGATAATATGCGAACGTGATACGCCGGGACAATCGGCTGTAACGGTGGGGTTGGGCTGATATTCTGGGGAGGGTTGAAGCTGTTCATAATAACACCCTGTTCAATTCTTTATCGGCTGCTTTGAGTATACGGTTTAATTCGGCTTGTTTACTGTTTTCCAAAGGTTCGGGATGATAATTTTCCAAAATCCAATTGACCTGATCGCGGGCAGCTTCTACCGGATCGCGGTATTTCCCATTGGCATCCACCTCGTGGGTGATCGCCCGCTTCATGGCGTCGCGCATATATTGGCGGGTATGTTTTTGCCCAAGGAAATGCCCTCCTGGCCCAACTGCTTCGATGACATCCACTGCGAGGGTTTCGGGTGATACTTCCATCATAGCCAGCTGGTAACGCGCCCGGTGATAAATATCGGCATCCAAGATAATTGCTTCTGGGTAGAGCAGGGTATATGTGTCTGCTAATCCTATACCGGTTACAGTTTCAGCGCCTGCCAGGGCAACGGTGAAGGGATCTAAAGCGACTTCTGCCGCGGCTTGCCATGTGCCTGCCGCCTTTGAGTCGGTGCCGTAGCAGCCGCCTAAGACAGGCATTTTCCAATAATGCGCCATATCGATCACGGCGTGCCTGCCGCGCGAATCAAGGGGATAACTGACATAAGTTCCCGAGCGGGGGTCAGCCCAGGCATGCATTATGGAGTGAAAGACCGGTGCTCCAGGATATGCCAGCTGGATCAGCACCGTGGCGCTGATGATTTCGGCATCGCCGACCACCAATGCGCCGGGTAAGGTGGCGGGGGCGGTGGTGCCCAGGGTGGGCATTGCCAGGAATCCCACCGGAATGCCCGCCTCTGCCAGAACCAAGGCGCCTTCAATGCCTTCTTTATCCTGCATTAGGGGGGCAATGGTGCAAACGGTGAGCGAAAACACCGGGCGCTTGCGCAGCGCCTCTTTGCTGCCAGAAATCACAGTTGCCATTTCTACTGCATATTGGCAGGGTTTCTCGCCCATGATGGTTTCGCTCTGTACATGCTTAACCGTGTTATTCCAAGAGGCGTCCATTTCGTGAAGCGGCGCCGTGATGCCATAATCTTGAGCGCTGACCATTGGCCAATAAAAAGCACAGGCAGAAAGGTAATCGGCGATGCGTGCCATTTTACCCACGTCTTCCTTGCGGGAAGGGCGTCTCTGCCGGGTTTCGAAATCGATTGTCTCCACACCACAGCCATCTGTGCAAAAATATGTAACGCCTTTTTGCAGCGGCAGATCGCATTGCGGGTCGCGGGCTCCCATGTAAAAATACCGCGGCACGGTAGACATGGCTTTCATTACCAGATCGGGTGGAAATTTGACGATTTGTGTTGATTTATCCACCCATGCGCCATGATCGGAAAGGATCTGTAATGCCTTTTCCGAAGGGAAACGAACGCCCACCTTTTCGAGAACATACAGGGTGGATTCCTGGAATTTTTTTAATTGTTCTTCACTGGCGAATTGCACCTGGAAAGTTGTGCGAAGCGGTTCTATCGGCGGACGCTGGACATTCATGTCGATTCTCCCTTTTTTATGTTCTTTACTATCGAAGCGAATAACTCGCTTTCTCCTATGGATTATGTCCCTATATATATCGGGCGTATCACTTTTCTCATTTTGGGCAGCATGGTATTTTTTAATAATGATCTGCCCGATTGAGGGAGGTTTTCCCGAAATCTGATGTGAAATAATCCGATAAGACCGGCATTATGCTCTTCATCCTTCCCAACACATCGCCGGCGTAGATTTCTCGGACATTACAAATCAGGAAGTCCAAAATGATTTCGAATCGCCTAGTGTAATATATTATGTACTCTTAGCTTATCCCTCTATCCATGTATCGTTGATTCAATGGTCTTGTTTTGTTTATGATTTCATAAGATTATTTACATTGACTCTTGGTAGTATTTTCCTCCTAAAAATATTAATAAAGAAAACAGCTGAGAAAATTCCTTTTCGTAAATACTTTAACATATTTAATATTTTTATGTCAACATATTCATATACGAATTTAGGGGTTGCTGAAAATTCTTTGAAATATTTTTTTGCCTCTCAAAATTCGGAACCTTGCCTAAGCCGGCTGAGAAGCTGCAATATTATTTATTTTTGCACTAGGGGAAGGAATGTTTTTTGGATCGGTGCGTTGAAAACAATTAGAGTAACCGCGATGGTGTGAGGCGAATTCTCCGTATCTGCAGGATTGGTAACGGTAACGGTTACACTCCCGGTATAGATGCCTACGGAATGTGCATCGAAATTATCGGGAAATATCTGGAAGGATTGCGGTGAAGTACCGGAAAGTGGTGAAACAGAAAACCATGCTCCCGAGGTGGAAACATTCCAGGTGAGCGAGGCAGGTGTATTTATATTCGAGGGGAAAAAGACAGCATTGGCTGGGAGCAGCTCGGCTTCTGGGATGCTGTAAAAGAAAGTATATGAGTCGGGCAGGTTGCCGAGGACCGGTATAAAATCATTGGTCAATATGATCGTATCGCTGCTGGTGAAAGTTTTGCTCCCCGTTTTCAGCTCTGCGCTTACAGTCCGCTCACCGGCAACGCCTCGTAAAGTCCAGGAAAAGCTGTTTTGGAAAGTCTGCCATTCCCCCCAGGTAAGGTTATCGTTTTTCAAGCGCATTTGATCGAAATAGCCATAGATATAAATGGAAACAACCCGATCGCCGGTGCTGGCAGCATCGCGGTTGATGATCAGCGGGTATTCATTCGACGGGCGTCCAAAATCCTGTGTCCAATAGTGATAATAGCTTGATCCACCCACAGCATAATAACCCACACCGATTGTTTTGTTATTCGTGTTGAGAATATTACTTCGGTGACCGTCGCTGTTCATCCAGCCGTTCATCACGCTTTGCGGGGTAGAGTAACCGGCAGCGATATTCTCACCAGCCACAGCTGGGTAATAGCCTGATACGCGGCTGCTCCAGCTGCACACATATTGGAGAGCGCCGTTCTGGCGGTCATAACTATCGTGATAGAAATAATTATCCTGCCCAAGGTCGGCGCTGTGATAACGGGCTGCGTAATCCAAGGCGGTTACTCGTTTGAGCGGCGGGATGCCGCGGCTGGCACGTTCGCTGTTGACCAGATCCAATACTTCCTGCTCGTAAGCGGCGTTGGTTACAGAGACATTCACACCGCCGCATCCGGTGTAATTAAGCATATTGTTATTGTCCTCGGAGGATACATCTGTTATTGGAATTGTATAGGGTTCGCCAATAACCCCTGGCGGCTCGTCACCGGCGCGGGCAGGCGAGAGACAAAACCACGCCTGGATAATGATAATACAAGCGCAAAAAAGGGCGGATGATTGGTGCATAGGGTACAAAGCGATCAAAATAGTGGCGCAAAAAATTGCCGATTTGGATGATTATTAATATTATATTGCATTTTATCAAAATCACGTCTCGAGTCTCATGATGATTTTATCTTGAACCGCTCGACTGCTCTGAGATGTGAATGCTGAATTGTTTAGAAAAGGATAATTTACGGGAGAATATTGACAAACAAACATTATTATTGTAAAATCCAAACATAAACAAACATTGACTATGTTACTCGAAGAGAGACACCAGGTTATCCTCAATTTATTAGATGAACAAGGTTCGGTTTCGGTAACCGACCTGGTGTCAAGGTTTAATGTCTCTGAAATGACCATCCGCCGCGATCTGGATATTCTAGAACGGCGGGGGTATCTTCGCCGGGTACATGGCGGAGCGATCACTGACCGCGGGCGCAGCTACGAACCTTCATTCCTCACACGTGCCGCAGTAAACCAGGAACTTAAAGCGCGTATTGGTAAGGCAGCCGCAGAGCTGGTCAATCCCGGAGACAGCCTTATTCTGGATGTCGGCACCACCACCCTGGAGATCGCCCGTCATTTGGTAAACAAAAACGAACTGACCATTATCACCCCCTGTTTTCAAATCGCCAGTGTGCTGGCAGGCAATTCCAATATTCGTCTTATCCTGGCAGGCGGTATTTTACGCCCCAAAGAGCTTTCTATGTATGGGCCTTTGGCAGAGCGTGCTTTTAATGATTATTTTGTTGATAAACTTTTCTTGGGCGCTGCCGGCGTGGATTTCACCGCAGGTTTGACTGAATTCAACCTGGAAGATACCCTGGTGAAACATGCCATGCTTCGCAGCGCCAAGCATGTGATTCTGACCGTAGATTCGAGCAAGTTCAACCGTGTGGCTTTCACAGCTATCGCCCCGCTCAAAGTCATCCACACGGTGGTTACCGATACAAATATCGCGCCTGCAGTTCTCGCGCGCCTTAAAAAAGAAAATATTACCGTTATTTTGGCGTAAAAATGAAACAATCTAACACAATGGAAGATAAACGCCATGATTAAAAATTTTTTTATTGGTAAATATCAAGATTTCCACAGCAGCCCTGTTGTTTCTGTTTTTCAAATATAAGAAATTAAAAACAGGCGCTTATTGATGCGGCTTTTTCAGCATGCAAACTATGATGTTGTTTTAATTAAACGTTTTATCAAGCGAGGAATTCGCAGATTGGTGCAATATTTAATGTCTCGCTTTTCGAGGACAATTATTACATATTTCATTTTTCCTTATCCTATCCCCCCAGTACTTCCCTCTCCCTGACAAAGGGAGAGGGAGAGGGGCGGGGACGGGTGAGACTTTTGGAGGATCAAGTGACTGATTTTTTAAAAGACTTATTTGGTGTTTCCAAGCCTGTCATTGCTATGGCGCACTTTCCCCCCTTGCCAGGTACGCCGCTATACGACGCAAAACTAGGCGTCGACGGCATGCTGGAGTCGATGCGGGAGGATATGAAAAAACTGCTTGCAGGCGGCGTGGATGGAATTCTCTTTTGCAACGAGGGCGACCGCCCTTATGCCCTGAAAGCCGACCTGGAAGCTGCTGCTGTGATGGCACGGGTTATTACTGAATTACGCCCCACCGACCGTCCCTTTGGTGTCGATTTCTTGTGGGACGCGCGTTTGCCCATAGCAGTGGGGCTTGCCACCGGCGCTTCGTTCGTGCGGGAGGTTTTTACCGGCGTATATGAAAGCGATATGGGCTTGTGGAGCACCGATGCTGCAGCAACATTACGCTATCGTCATAACATTGGCGCCGACCATATCCGCCTTTTTTACAATGTCACACCCGAGTTTGCTTCTTTTTTGGGCATGCGCAGCTTGGGTGAGAGAGCCAAAAGTGCGGTCATTTCCTCTCTGGCAGATGTCATCTTGGTGTCGGGTATGGCAGCCGGCACCGAGCCTAAATTGGATACGCTTAAAGAGGTCAAAGATGCTGTAGGTCATATGGTGCCGGTCTTATTAAATACCGGCGGTAAAGCGGAAAATATCCGCCAATACCTGAGCGTTGCCGATGGTGTGATTGTCGGTTCCAGCCTCAAGGTGGATGGTTACACCTGGAACCCGGTGGACGAGAAACGGGTGAAAGCCTTTATGGCGGAAGTTAAAAAAGCAAGAGGTAGATAAATGACGTACCTGATGGGCATCGATATGGGCACTACTGCCACCAAGATCATCCTGATCGATCTTGATGGCCATGTAGTCGCCTCGGTAGAAAAGCCTTCCACTTTATTATCGCCGCATGCCGGTTGGGCGGAGGAAGATGCCAATCAATGGTGGCGGAATGTGCAGGAAGGCGTGCCGGAATGCATCCGTAAAGCCAACATCGATGCGGGGCAGATTGCAGCGGTGGGAACGAGTGGCATGGTGCCGACCATCGTTCTGCTGGATGAAAATGATCAGGTACTGCGTAATTCAATCCAACAGAATGATGCCCGTGCGGTAGAAGAAATCGAATATCTGCGCAGCAAAACCGACGCCGCAGACATTCTGCGCCGCACCGGCAGCGCTATCACCCAGCAGACCATCGGCACTAAAATCCTGTGGCTGCGTAAACATGAACCACAGGTGCTGGAAAAAGCCGTGCATCTCATGGGCTCCTACGAATTCATAGCCCACCGGCTCACTGGGATTTATTACCTGGAACGTAACTGGGCTTTAGAGAGCGGCTATTTTGATCTATACAAAGAAGATTGGGATGATGACATCTTGGCGCTTTCGACGATCAACCGCAGCTTGCTGGCAGATGTATACTGGCCCTCTGATATTATCGGGAGAGTTACATCGCAGGCTGCTTCTCTAACCGGTCTCAAGGCTGGCACGCCGGTGGTAGCAGGCAGCGCTGATCATATTGCTTCATCTTTTTCATCCGGCTTGAAAAACCAGGGCGATTTATTGGTCAAGCTTGGCGGTGCCGGCGATATCATGATCAGCCTGGATGATATTGTGGTCGATGAACGCCTGTTTCTGGATTACCATGATATCCCCGGTAAGTATATTGCCAGCGGCTGTATGGCATCCAGCGGCAGCCTGATCAAATGGTTCCGCAACCAGTTTGCTCCGCAGGCAGATTACTCTGAACTGGATAATGCTGCCGAAGCGCTGCCAGCTGGTTCGGATGGATTGATCCTGCTGCCATATTTCCTGGGTGAAAAAACACCGATTCAAGATCCCCTGGCACGCGGCACGTTGGTTGGATTGACCCTTACCCACACCAGCGCCCATGTATATCGGGCTGTGCTGGAAGGGATATCTTATGGTTTTTACCATCACCTGGTGGTGCTGGCAGAGCACGGCATGACTCCCACCAAAGCGCGCTGTGCGAACGGCGGGGCGCGTTCCGCCTTATGGAAGCAGATTACCGCCGATGTATTGGGTATTCGCCTGGAACAGGTGGCAGACCACCCTGGTTCATCCCTGGGCGCGGCTTTTTGCGCGGGGATGGGTGTGGGTGCTTTCAAGCAGTGGGATGAGATCGAGCGCTATATTAAGATCTCTACCATTACTCAACCCGATGCCAAGAATCATGCCCGATATCAGCAGTTGTTTAAGTTGTATCGAGAGGTCTATGAATCTCTTAAGAATACCTACCCGCGAATCGCGGAAGCGATAGCGGATTAATAACCCGTTGTTACGAATCCCGAAGGAGTGAAAAAGTCTTAGGGAAAAGAAGCAAGCGTGTGGCAAGTAGAGCAATCATCAATTTGATATCAGGATTGTTTTGAGTCACACTTACAGAACTATATGCATCATTCTTGTCATCTTGCGCAAAGCGAAGAATCTGCAAAAGTGCAAAACCATTTCGTCGCAAAAAACGCGCCTCGCAATGACATACTAGATAGGAGGTATTTATGCGTCTCAAAGATAAATTTGCCGTTGTCACTGGGGCTGCCATGGGCATGGGGAAAGCCATCGCTGAAATGTTGGCTGCCGAAGGAGCAACTGTTGCAGTAACCGATTTGGATGAAAAACTCGCCAGGGAAACAGCAGAAGGCATCCAAAAGAAAGGCGGCAAAGCCGAAGCATGGAAATTGGATGTCACTGACCGCCCTGGAATCAAGCAAGTCATCGCCGAGATCATCAACCGGTTCGGCAGAATCGATATTTGGGTCAATAATGCCGGCATTTCTACTATGACCCCATTTCTGGATCTCACTGAACATGAATGGGATATCATGCACAATGTCAACGGAAGCGGTGTGTTCTTTTGCTCGCAGGAAGTCGCCAGGCACATGGTTGCTCGCGGCGGAGGCGGCAAAATCATTAACAACGCCTCAATGGCAGGCAAGCGCGGCGGTAATGCTCCTTTCCTAGCACACTATGTTTATACCAAGTTCGGCGTCATCGGTTTGACACAAGCCATGGCAAAAGAGCTGGCGCCCTATGGCATTACCGTAAATGCGGTTTGTCCGGGATATGTTGCTACCCCTATGCAGCAGCGTGAGCTGGTTTGGGAGGGTAAATTACGCAACATGACCCCCGAACAAGTCTTCCAATCCTACATCGATGATACACCCCTGGGTCGTATCGAGACCCCTGATGATATTGCCAAGGTGGTCACATTTTTGGCATCCAGTGATGCGGATTTCATTACCGGTGAATCTATTAATGTTAATGGTGGCGCATTCATGGATTAATGGGAAGTAAGACGAGATCAAGACCAAGATGAACAGCCGTGAACGACTGCTGACCAGCTTATCGCACCGCGAACCTGACCATGTTCCTTTGGACATTGGCGGTTCTGATGTTACTGGCATTCACCGCGAAATGTACAAACGCCTTGCCCGTTATTTTGGATTGAATGAGCTTGTGCCGATTTGTGAAATCGTACAACAAGTAGCGCTGCCCGAAGAAGCCTTATTGCTAAAACTGGGGTCTGACACACGCCCAATTTTTCCCAATGCTCCGGATAATTGGGAGCTTAATTTTAGGCAGTCGGGGCAATATACTACTTTTATCGATGAGTGGGGCGTGGTATGGGCAATGCCCCGAGAAAATGGGTTGTATTTCGACATGATTGCCCACCCCCTAGCGGAAATCGACGATCCTAGCGAATTGTCAAAATTCAAAATTCCCGATCCGATGAACCCAGGCAGATTTGCAGGATTAAGGGAAACTGCCGAAAGAATTACCGCGGCGGGATTCGCAACCATGATGATGCCTCCGTATGGAGGAATGTTCGAATCGGGATTTTGGCTACGGGGTTATAAACAGTTCTTTCTCGATTTAGGCAGCAATCCCAAGATGGTCGAAGCGATCCTCGATATGACTCTACAATTCAGGCTGGCATATTGGGTAAAAGCGCTGGAGGAAATTGGCGATCTGGTGGATGTGGTGGTTGAGTATGATGATTTAGGTCATACAACCAATTCGTTGATCTCGCCACAAATGTACCGCCGCTATCTCAAACCGCGCCATAAAGAACTTTGGAAGCTTATTAAAGCTCATTGTCATGCAAAAATATTTTTACACAGCTGCGGTGCGATTTCCCGCTTGATTCCCGATTTTATCGAGGCAGGGTTAGATATTCTCAATCCGATTCAACTCAACGCTGCCAATATGGATGATACCAAACGACTTAAACAAGAATTCGGAAAAGATCTCATTTTTTGGGGAGGAGGTGTGAACACGCAAAAAATTCTACCCAGAGGCACCCCACAAGAAGTAAAAGAGGAGGTTAGAAGAAGAATGGGCGATTTAGCGCCAGGTGGAGGATATGTTTTTGCTGCTGTCCATAATATCCAACCCGATGTTCCCCCCAAAAATATTGTTGCGATGATAGAAGCATGGAAGGAATATGGAAAGTATTAGAAGCAGCATGTCATGCTTATTCAACCACCATACCAATGAACCTGAATATGGCATTTCTGGTTAACCAAGCGTTAGCTTAATCAAAACAAGGAGAAGAGACTCATGCGTTCCAAGGTTTTATATGTGTTTAGTGTATTGGTAGTGATTTCAATACTGTTATCAGCTTGCAGCGGCGCTGCTACCCAGGCTCCTGCTGAAGTTGAAGCACCTACTACAGAAGAACCGGCTGTAAAAGAACCAGCTGCCGAAGAGCCTGCAACGGAGAAACCAACTACCGAAGAAACGGTAGAACTCACGATTATTATCGAACAGGTTCCTGATTATGATATCGTCGCTGAGCTGACCAAGGAATTCGAAGCTGAGAATCCCAATATCAAAATAATTTGGGATGCCATGCCGTACGATGCCATGCGCGATAAAATCCTTACTTCTTTCCTTGCACCCGAAGGCACTTACGACATTATTATTGTCGATAATCCCTGGATGGATGAATTCCCAGCAGCAGGTTTTTTAAGTGATTTGACCGAATATGTAAATAGCACACCAGGTTACAACTGGGAAGATTTTGAAGCTCCTATTCGTGAATTAGCCGAACATGATGGTAAGATTTACGCTATCCCCTATCTGAACTATGCGGTTGGGCTGATAGTCCGTCAGGATCTTTTCGATGACCCTGAACTGAAAGCAAAATTTAAAGAAAAAACCGGTAAAGATTTAGCAATCCCTACCACCAATGATGAATATGTAGAAGTTGGCAAATTCTTCAAAGAAAATGGTATTGCTGGCGCAGCCATGCAGCCACAAGCTGGCTATAAAATTCTTGAGGAGTGGAAAAACTGGCTTTATGCTGAAGGGGGTAACCTTATGGACGCTGATGGGAAACCCACTATCAATTCTGAAGCTGCCAAGAAAGCCCTGGAAAAGTATATCGATATGTACCAAAATGCTGCCCCCGAGAATTCATTGAACTGGGGGTTTGACGACGCTCTGCGTTCGATGGCTAGCGGCGAATCAGCCACCATGATTTCCTACAACTGGATGCTGCCATCCCTTAATGACCCGGAAGGACAGGCAGGCGAACTGGCTGGTAAATTCCAACTTTATCCTGTTCCGGGCGGCAAAGCGGTTTTAGGCGCCTGGTATTGGGCAATCCCGGAAAACTGTGTCAACAAAGATGCTGCCTGGAAATACATATCCTGGCTCACTTCTCCTGAGATCGATAAGAAGCGCACTGCCATGGGCGGCGGCGTGACCCGCATCAGTTCTGCCCAGGATCCTACCGTTTGGGAAGAGGGTTACGGAGAATACTTTTATAAAACTGTCGATACTATTCTCGCCAACTCTGAGCCTCTGGCGCGCGGCGTGCATGCCGATGAAATCAGCATCGAAACAGGCAATGTATTGAATGCCATTGTCGCCGGTACGATGAGCATTGATGAGGGTCTGGCGGCAATCGAAGCCAAGATAAATGAGATTCAATCGAAATAATTATTATGACCATTCCTGGGACTGTCAAAAAGTCAGAAATGTCATACGACATGCAGTTTATTTACCAAAACCAAGCGAAACATCTAGTTGATGGAAAACCCTTCGCTACGTTCTAGGTGACATTCTGGCTTACAGGCAGTCCCGGGGATCATAGAATGATTTCTTATCTTTTTTGGATGTTTTTTGTTATTAGATGGACAATTTAATAATATCTATTTCATCGGACACTTTTACGCGAAGCGATCAGGATTTTGCTTTCTTCCTGAGTATTGGATTTTGTAAAAATAATGTGTGTTATTCGACTTTCATTATTAAAAACCACTCCCTTTTATATATTGGCAAAATCGGGCGAAGTATCAATCCATTTTCAAACGCTTCTGTTAAAAAATATTAGAGAGGAGAAATCTATGCGTTCAAAACTATTTTTATTCACCAGTATTTTGATTTTATTATCTCTGGTGCTAGCCGCATGCAACGGTGCAGCGACACAAGCCCCCGCAGAAACAGCGGCGCCAGCCGCTGAAGAGCCAGCAGCAGAAGAACCCGCTGCCGAAGAACCCGCAGCCAAAGAACCGGCAGCAGAGGAAGAGGTCACACTTACCATCATAATCGAGCAAGTGCCCGATTATGATATTGTTGCTGAATTAACCAAACAATTCGAACAAGAGAATCCCAATATTAAGATTGCTTTCGATGCTATGCCGTATGATGCCATGCGCGATAAAATCCTTACTTCTTTCCTTGCACCCGAAGGCACTTACGACATTATTATTGTCGATAATCCCTGGATGGATGAATTCCCAGCAGCAGGCTTTCTCGCTGATCTAACAGAATATGTGAACAATACACCCGATTACAATTTTGAAGATTTTGTCGAGCCGGTACGAGAATTATCTGTACAGGATGGCAAAATCATGAGCATTCCTTACTATAACTATGCCCTTGGTTTAATCGTACGTCAGGATCTGTTCGACGACCAATCTTTAAGGGATAAATTCCAGGCAGAATATGGACGAGAATTAACGGTGCCAACGACCCTGGATGAGTACCTAGAGGTAGGTAAGTTCTTTAAAGCCAACGGTATTGCCGGTGCAGCCATGCAGCCGCAGCGAGGCTATAAGATCAACGAGGAATGGAAGAACTGGCTGTATGCCGAAGGTGGCAACATTATGGATGCTGATGGCAAACCGGTTATCAACAGCGATGCAGCCAGGAAAGCCTTGGAGAAATATATCGAAATGTATAACAGCGCTGCGCCTGAAAATTCGATTAATTGGGGTTTTGATGACGCACTGCGCTCTATGGCAGCCGGCGAATCTGCCACGATGATTTCATATAACTGGATGCTGCCAACGCTAAATAATCCGGAAGGTCAGGCGGGCGAGCTGGCTGGGAAATTCCAGCTCTATCCTGTTCCGGGTGGTAAAGCGGTATTGGGCGCCTGGTATTGGGCTATCCCGGCAAACTCGGTCAATAAAGATGCTGCCTGGAAATATATCGCCTGGCTCACTTCTCCTGCAATCGATAAACAGCGGGTGATTTTAGGCGGCGCTCCTACCCGAGTCAGTGTGATGAATGACCCCGAGGTTTGGGAAAAGGGCTACGGTGAAAATTACTACAAAACCGTAAATACTATTTTGAGCAATTGTGAACCGTTAGGCAGAGGTGTTCATGCCGATGAGATCAGCATCGAAGTTGGCAATTACTTGAACAGCATCGTTGTTGGTGAAATGACCATCGACGAAGGATTAGCCGCCATCGAGGCGAAAATCAATGAAATTAATTTCAAGTAACGGGTAAAATTGCGTTCAATAACACCAGCGTACCCGGTATGGGTTAGCTGCATGCCGGGTACGGACTGGATTATGATTTGGTAAATGAAAATTTTCATTTTGATTTTTTCGAGGATTACCTTTGTCACGCTTTAGAATTCCTTTTAAGTACCAACTTATGATCCCGATGGTTTTAATCATGGGAGCTGTCCTGATTTTCCCATTGGCATATTCCTTTGTTATTTCACTTCAGGATTAC
>JAAZNS010000031.1 GCA_012798185.1 Chloroflexota bacterium
TCATCCAGGTAGCGCCCAATAGCGTGCTTCCATTCCGGCATGGCATCAATATAGGTCTGCACTGGGGCATTACCGTCAGCTTTCGCGATCTGCGGATTTCCACCAGCGAGCAGTACCACCTTGGCGGGTATTTCCTTGGGTGATTTTGACATGTTCTTGTATTCCTTCTTTCATTTTGATTGGGTTTGCACCAATCGAATATAGGAAAGCTTCATCAATTCTATAATTTATAGTTTTATGTTCGCATAAGAGGAATATAAGTAAATTTGGGGATGGAAAAGGCGAAAGTTCAAATCCGCTCGTCCCGACATTTTTATATATAATCATTGAATGGGCTTTCAACAATCCTTCGCAGAAATTCAAAATCTCCTTACCGCTGTAAATCATAATAGCGACCTTTTTGTTGAGTCTCTGCGTCAGCATCACATCTTCCATCTTTCTTTCAGTCAAGTCAGCACAGTGGAGTTCTGCCAACAGCGCTACTATCTGCAGTACATCCTCGGTCAGCAGCCCGACCCCCTGCCCGATTACTTCACCAAGGGCAAGTTGCTGCACCAGTTGATCGCACGCGGTTATCAAATCCAGATGAATGGCACAGATCCTTCTCTGGATGAACTAGAAGATAATCTTGCCGCTTCCAAACTATCATGCGATCACGCCCATCTTGCCAATGCCTTGCGGGTCTATGCCCTGAACCGCTGGCAGGTCGAGCATGTGTTGGCGGTTGAGCATCCCTTCGTCATTTCCATTGCGGATGATCTGCCGCCTCTGGTAGGTGTCATCGACCTGGTGCTGCAAGATGGGGATGCTATCCTCCTGGTCGATCACAAGACCGGACGCAATTTCTACCCCTACGATGAACTGCAGGTCGCCATTTATGCCCGCTACATACAAGCCATGTACCCCGGCTATGAATGCCGGCTCTATTACGATCACTACCGTTGGGTCAACAATCTGGATCGTATCCGCAAGCCCGCCTTCCAGCGCACCCTGGTTGCGTTGCGGCAAGATCAATGGCAGACCGATCTGCAGCGTATTAATGCTGCGGCGGGAATCATCCAGCAATTACATACGGGTAATTCCCCCACCCATACCGCCACCTGTTTTCGCTGCCCCTATCAACGTATCTGTGAATTCAGTTATCGGCGAGCAAGATAGTTTTAATTGAATTAACAGTTAACCAACTCTTCATGCTTGATACCCATCAGATTTTATGCATTTTCTAATTCTTTCGCATCCAATTAGGTTTTAATTTTGATTTAACTTTATTTTCGGGTAGAATATAAATTGAAAATAAAACCGAAAAGGCAAACCCGGCGAAAGACGGAGACGCAAAGCCATAGGTCTAAAATGGTTTGATTATTTCTAAGAACCATGATGATAGCTAGGCTACCGAAGTACACGTAACGTCTTTAGGCTATTTTATATGGCCTTTTCACATTTAAAGGATGTTTGATCTTTCTCGTTTTATTAAATTCAATTTATTTGAAATAATATATATTCCCCAATACTCGCCAATTTAATCTTCATCACAATCGCATTCCAGATTGTTAGCTTTCTCAAAAGATTCCTTACCTTCGCTGATCGAGAAGTAGATCAGCCCCAGGCTACCGATGCTGTCGATAAAACCAAATCCGCTAATTTGATAGATCAGACTGGCAGCCAGAAGTACCAGCGACATATAGATACAGGTCATTGTGCAATTGGCATCAGCCAGAATGGGTGCGGAATTGAGCGCGCGTCCGACCTTGCGTTTACCGATCACCAACAGCCACATACATGCGATGGAGGTCAGAGAGATGATCGTCCCTGGCAGCGTGCTTGCGGGTTTGTGCCCCACGACTAGATTGTACAACGCCGTTACCCCTAACCCTACAGCCAAGATATAGAAAGCCGTCCCGGTGATTCGCAGCGCGGTGCGCTCGAATTTAGTTCGTTCAGAATCAGGGTGGCTACGGATGCGCACTACCATCGCCAGGATGCCCACGCCGGAAAGCACCTCAATGAATGAATCCACACCGAAACCGAATAACGTCAATGCTTCATCTGTGACTCCGAAAAAGATCGAAGAGACCCCTTCGGCAATATTGTATGCAATGGTAATGATCGCCAGCCACAAGGCATAACGCCAGAATTTCGTTTGCTCGATGGAAATGTTTTCAATCATTTTTCTCACCTGTATGGTCTTCCCAGTGCAAGTTATTAATTAAAGAGAGCCGCTCCTTTGTGTAGTGCGGCTCTCTTTTTTTTCTAAATGAACAACGTCGCGTTCGAGTCATCCGATGCATGGATGAAGGTTGCCACCCCTACCACATCGATATTGTCGATCAGTTCTTCGCGCTTGATGCCCATCAGGTCCATCGA
>JAAZNS010000319.1 GCA_012798185.1 Chloroflexota bacterium
CGTTACCCAAACCAGGATTATAGAGTACATCCCCTTGAATTTGCGCGCCAATGACAATGCTAACCAAGTTAATGAAGCTGCCGGAGAAGGCGTAAGCTGTCGCATAAGCTCCAAAGGCGTTGCCGAATAATAATATCATGGTGCCTAGGAGGGTTGGCATGAGGATGGGTAAAGCGATATATCGCCAGTAATGGATTTCTGAACCGCCTAAATTTTCACAGGCTTCTTTCCATTCTTTGCGTAATCCATCCAAGGCAGGCGCCATGATCAGCACCATGAGCGGAAATTGGAAATACATGTAAACGATACTCAATCCCCATATGGTATATATGGTAAAACCAGCTGCGTGGATATCCACTTTTAAAGCTGATTCGATTATCCGGGTGACCAGCCCTGCGTTACCCATGGTGGCGATAAATGCAAATGCTAACGGAACACCTGCAAAGTTGGATGCGACACCTGAGAAAGTGAGCATAAATGAACGCGCCCAGCGCGGCAGTCCGCCTAAGATGACTGCATACGCCAGCAGAAAGCCAAAGATTCCACCCCCTACTGCGGTGATGACACTGACACTTAAACTGGTTTTATAGGCGTTAATAAAATCTCGCCCTTGAAAAATTGCTTTGATATTATCGAATGTAAATGAGCCATCGGTTCCTGTAAAGCTGCGAACGAAGATGGAAGCAGATGGCAGCAATAGAAAACAAAACGCAAATAAAAAGAATGGCGCCAAACCCAAATAATCCCAATTCAATTTGAATCGGGAGGAGCGCGCCGGAGGCGCGCTCCCTTGATTTTGGCGTGTTAAGGATTGTTCACTCACGCCACCTACTCCTATTCACCAAATACAACCTTGCGCCAGTTTTCGGTGATGTATGTCTTGGCTTCGGTTAATTCATCAACAGTCAGGAAGACTGCACGTTCATAATCTTCAGCAGGAGGCAGTTTATCCAAAAGCTCCTGCGGCACAACGCCGCGTTTAACCATATCATTGAAACGGATGGGGTGTGCATAACCTTTCAGGTACAGGTTTTGCCCTTCATCCGACATGACAAATTCCCACCACAAGCGGGCAGCATAGGGGTGCGGCGCATATGCGCTGATGCCGCCAGCATAAGGACCGGCTACAACGCCTGTCTTCGGGACAACGATTTCCAATTCGGGGTTGCCCGCTAAGGCATCGCGGTTAGCTAGTGAGAGATAATCCCATTCTACGGTGCAGGGAGTTTCGCCCTGAGCAATCTTGCCCTGATCGGCGATGACCGGGATAAAGTTACCGGATTCGTTCATTTCTTTCCAGAATTGCAAGCCCATCTCAGCAGCTTTGGTCTTATCGCCGCCGGCGCGGGAAAGCCCGGAAGCGTAAACGGTCATAACCGATTCGTTGGATTTGAGCACGTCGCCAGCCATAGCGACCTTGCCCTTGTATTCCGGTTTGAGCAGGTCTTCCCAGTCGGTTGGGGTGGGTACTTCACCTTTGATTACCTCAAAGGTCAATACGCCGTAATACTCAGCCCACCAATAACCATCGGGGTCTTTCATATCGATAGTATCCCAGGTGGCGACTTTATATTTTGCCAGCAAGCCGTCCTTCATGGCGGTGACGGTGTGACCAACGCCGATGTCGATTACATCGGGCGCTTGTGGACCCTTGCTGTCTTTATTAGCGCGGATAGCTTCGAGTTCATCAGAAGAGCCGGCATCCGGGTTAAGTTCGTTGAGTTTGATGTTGTATTTTGAGCTGAAAGTGGAAAGAATTTCACCGTAATTTGCCCAGTCGTGCGGCAGGGCGATTGTGGTCAGGTTGCCTTCAGTTTGTGCAGCTTTCACTAGATCGTCCAAAGGAATGGTGTTGCCAGATGTAAGGTCGGGTAATGCTTCGGGAGTGGGGGTTGCAGCGGGCGCACAGCCTGCTAGGAGCGCGGCGCCTCCAGCAAGGGCGCTTACCTGAAGGAACTGGCGGCGAGAAAACTGAGATTTCTTAGACATTCGATCCTCCGTATAAACTTTTATATATGGGTTTTTGAATACATATAACAAGAAATGTCAATTACAGATTATTTTGTGTATTCACCTCCTGAGTGAACCTATAAAACTTACCTGGATTGGATTGATTTTTTAGAGGTGGCATTATAATACCACTTTTTATAAATTGAATAGATTTTAGCACCATAAAAGTCAGAAGTCAATTTATTTAGCGTCATCATCGTTTTTCTTCGATGCTTTTTTCCCCTGTTGGCATAATGTCATGATAATGGTGTCATTGCGAGGGAGATATTCTCC
>JAAZNS010000320.1 GCA_012798185.1 Chloroflexota bacterium
AAGACAAACACCACTTTTTTCCCCCAGGCAAGGATGCGTTGAAGAAACTGCCGCTCGCTTTCAGTCATTGGGCGGTCGGCAGAAGTCGTGAAGAGCACCAAATCGCATCTTGGCACATACTCATCTGTCAACCGTTCATGCTGGCGGATGATAGCGTTAGTGCCTGGAGAATCGACGAAATTCAATTCTTTGAGAAGCGGCAGCGGATAGCTTACAATGGCAAATCCATCATCCACAACCTGTTCGGTCATTTTCTCTCCCCACCTGATCAATGTGACGCGGGTGGTGGTCGGTATCACGCCTTCCGAAAGGATTTTCTCGCCAAGGAATGCGTTGATCAATGCACTTTTGCCGGCATTAAATTCCCCGACCACAACAATAAGGAATAATTCATCCAGCTGAACGACAGCTTTTTGTAAAGTTGCCAGGGCATCTTTGGGAGTGTCGATTTCAGCTAGACGAAGCAAGATATTCGATAGAGCTTCTTTTTCATCGATAAGCAATTGAGACTGCTCATTGGTGAGCATAGATTGGCGCATACGATCTCCTTTGACAAGGCTGCAGAAAGTCCAATAATTGTCCGAAGCACCTGAGTAAATTATACACTACACATTCGGTGTCCGATTTATAAAAATTGTTTGGGAACTCTGGAAATTCTGATACTTAAGCGCATGAAACTACACCTCGCTTGGAAGGCATTAAGCTAAAAATAAATTCAAAAATGTTACCTAATATCTTAGAGGAAGCGGGGTTAATTTCTTTTTTTCTAACAGATTCCTCTTATAAATAGGGTATAGAGAAAATGTTTCTATTCTCGATTTGTTCACCAGGTTGATGGATTTGCATAATATAAACCCCGGTAAAATCACAAATATCATGATCTACATCAATAGGGCAATTTCTTCAGCGCTCAAAACAATATCTGCAGCTTGGAGATTTTCTGCCTGATGCTGGGGATTGAATGAGGTCGGAATGGTAATAACCCTGGGCTGGGTTGTAAGCCAAGCAATGGCAATCTGCATCGGTGTTACACCACGAGAGCGGGCAATTTCCTGGATTATCTTGTTATTCTTAACTTTTCGATGTTTCACCGGTGAATAAGCGGTTAATAAAATATCGTTGTGCTGGCAATATTCCAACACACCATTGTTTGCATATTTGCGGTCCACAAGGCTGTATGGAACCTGGTTGGTTAGACGCGGAGTTTCGCAAAGCGATACTGACTTTTTGAGCAGTTTCAGGTTGAAATTACTGACTCCCAAGTATCGAGTCTTGCCATCTTTCACCAGTTTATTGAGCGCCCGAAAAGCATCTTCCAAATTCATACCCGCTACCGGCCAATGAATCAAGTAAAGATCGAGATAATCGATGCCCAAACGGCGCAGGCTGTTTTCGCAAGAATTTATAATATCCTGATATCTCAAATGTTCGGGGGAAATTTTAGAAGTAATGAAAAGCACTTCGCGGGGTATATGCTGTTCTCGAATGACTTTACCCAGCAGTTCCTCTGCATGACCGCCAGCATACATCTCAGCAGTGTCAAAATGGGTGTAGCCCAACGCCAGCGCAGAGCGCAGCGCGGATAACGAGCGCTCGTCACAAGCTGGATGGGGCTGTCCTAAAAATAGGCTGTTACCCTGAGCGAAGCGAAGGGTCTATTCATTACATAAAAGGGATGTTTCGCTACGCTCAACATGACAAAATCGACTTTTAGGACAGCCCCATTGTCCAGGTGCCAAATCCGACCTTGGGAATTTGCAGATTTCCTATGGTTTCATAGCGCATGAGATTATTTATCGTTTTCAGGCAAATGGTTTATTTTTAAGGAAATATATAAGTTTCAGCTTCATATTATGGCTGATTATATTAAGATTTTTTATTATATGCGTATTAACCTGGTGCTTCAGTGTGGTTTGTTATCCATATGAACAGCAATAATCCACCGGTTCTTTAACTTTTAGCGAAAAAGAAGAATTTGCAGGAACTTCAAAAGATTGACCGGTCTCGATAATTTGCCAATCTTTTTCCCCGGGAAGTAGGACTTCCATTTTCCCATTTAGAATTTCCATTACCTCACGGGATGCGGTGTTGAATACATAATCGCCGGGCATCATGAAGCCGAGAGTTTTGCGAGTACCATCAGCAAAAAGGACCGTTCGGCTGGTAACCCGTCCATCGAAATATACATTAGCTTTCTTGATAATAGTGACATTTTCAAATTGGTCTGACATGAGAGATTCCTCCAGAAATTAAAAGCTAGAATATATAGGAGTGGACTTGCAGCGTTGTCGAATAACGACAATCTGGCATGCTGAATGTGGTGTGTTTCATGAAGCGAAAAATATAACAAGAACTTGTTGAGAATCTTTGTTTCACTAAGAGTGAGAGTGTTCTTTTATGATAGCTTTATATTTCTCCTTTTATAAAAGTTAGTGATAATCAACTGATTCTGCAATTGTCAATTTTATATCAATTGGGTATTTTTTTCTATAAGAATACTAATTTCCAGCATGTTTTTATACCCACACATGATTTTCAAAAGAAACGTGATTATTAAGTATCTTGTTAAATGATTTGCTCGTTTGGCTGTTATAACGCGAGTTGTCATCTCGATTTGATCGTGGTTTTATAATTACAGACTTGTGCTAAAGCATTTCAAACCAGAATCGTTCAACCTTGGCGATTGTTTTTCTCTGACAGGTAGTTCGAAGCAGATGCATAGCGGCTGCGATATTTGCGCCCGAAGAAAACCCTGCAACCACACCTTCTTTTCTTGCCAGCTGGCGAGCGCATTCCATTGCTTCTTCGTTGGTAATTTGGATGTATCCATCAATATGGTCGTGGTTGATGAAGGCTAAATTTGTCATGGAATACCCGCCGCCCTGAATGCGATGATTAGGATTGGTCACTGGCAGCCCTGCCAGAACCGCTGCACCCGCAGGTTCGACAAGATAGGACAAGTTATCAGGGTTGAACTCTTTGAAAGCAGCTGAACGACCCGCAAATGAGCTGCCTATGCCGTCGTAATCGCAGAAAACATCTATCTTTCCCCCCGCTTGCTTTATTATTTCAGATGCGTTATGGAGACAATAGCCGCGCATACTTTCAGGGAGATCAAATTGAACGGCACGAAAAGCGTTTCGTTCATGTGTGATGCGCTGTGCAGCTTATTCTACCTAAGCTAGATCTTCACCGGAAACCAGCCTCAGATTCGATTCGGGCAATTGGTTGATCAGGACTACCTCGGCACCGAGGGCTTTCATGATCCCCTCCCGCTCACTCGAATTACCCTTTGACATCACTGCAACGATTATTTCATTATCAATGGCAGAAAAATTCTTTGCCACTTGATTGATCTGCTATAAACACCGGCATTCACAATTTCTTTCGCAGCAGATGTCATATTCGTCCGTTTGGTTTCCGCAGACCCGCCAGATACACCAGCAAAGATAATACTTTCATCCTCCTTTAATTTTGCTGAAGAAATCGATAAAATGGGCACTTGCCCAATCGTATCATTCCAACGGCTCCAGGTTTGACCGTTATCAGCACTCATGAAAAGCCCATCCCACGTAGCTGCATAAACTAACCCTTGCGAAACAGGGTCAAATTCAAAATCTTCTACTGTCCAGGCAGATAATCCGCTATTTGCTGCCACCCACGTCTCGCCGCTGTTTGTTGAACGATACACTCCCAATCCACCGGCGTAATTGATTTGTTGCCATGGCGCGCATAAAAGTTCATTTGGATTATTGGGATTTATCTTAACTGTGCGAATGTTCAAATCTGGCAATCCGGTATTCACAGCCTGCCACGTTTCGCCAAGATCCGTTGAGCGAAAAATTCCATTACCTTGTTCAAGGTGGTATTCAATTCGCCCGGTTGCCATATACATGGTGAATGGTGGTGTGGAAGCGACTTCTATTGTATTGACCCGGCTGATAGGCAGGTTGACGTCGATTCTCTCCCAATTTACCCCGGCATCGACGCTTTTGTATAAACCTCCTTCTTGTAAAATCGGGAGACTATCGCTGTTAAACCCTACACCAGCAAAAAGAATGGTTGGTGTGATAGGGTGGATGGTTATTGTTCTGATATCAACCCTATCGATCGAGGGTGGTAAACCATCTAATGTCAGGTTGCCTATCTTTGCCCAGTTAACGCCGCTATTTTCACTTTTGTAGATTTCATTGCCTGACCCAACAAAGGCAACCGTAGGTGTAACAGGATGAAAAGCCACAGCGGTAAAAATTGATATTTCCGTTTCGAACCAATCCTGACCTCCGTTAAGCGAATAAAAACCTTTACTGCCGCTCGCGCCAACTAGGAGATTATCAGCATCCGTTTGAGCTATGGCTATTTCACGAGGAGCAATGGCGGTAATGCCCTCATTTTTAGTTTCCCAGTTATTACCATGATCGATGCTGACCTTAACACCATTTCCAACAGCATACAAGGTATTTGTTTGAACTGGGTGAATCGCAATATCCCATCCTGCATCTTGGGCGATCGATTCCCAATCCTTCCCTAAATTAGTGCTGCGCCATATTTGATCAATATCACCCAAAAATAATGTTTGAGATAATGATGGATGAAAATTAATGGTGACCGTTTTATGCTGATCGGGTGTTGTTCCAACGGTTAAGGTATACCAGGTGGCGCCTTGATCTGGGCTGTAAGAAAATGGTCCGAACCAACCACCCTGGTAGATACGCCGGTTGAAAGGACTTACCGCCAAGCTCCATGAATCGCTGATTAGTGGTTGACCAGGATTTAACTCCCAGCTTTCACCGTTATTAATTGAACGATAGATACCTCCTCCTTCCCGTGAACCAGCATACAGAGTGGAGGTAATCACCCCATCTAGCGCTAAATTATCAACAGAAATGCCGGCTGGCATTCCAACAGAATACTGTGTCCAGCTATCTCCGCCATCAAGACTGCGAAGGATTTGCCCTCCTGATAAACCGACGAAAATTCGATCAGAATTCGTCGAATCAATAACAACGACTCTCGCTTGAATCGAGCTGCCTGCATTTTGAATGATTGTCCAAGTTTGACCATAGTCATCACTTCTATGAAGATTTTGACTCCCAGCAAAGAAAACCATCCCCGGTATTTTCGGATGTGTAACCAGGCATTCGCTGCTGGTTGCTAACCAGTCAGGATCGTGGAGTAATAATGACCATGACTGTCCGCCGTCTTGTGTGCCAAAAACTCCGGTTTGTTGCGCTGATACGTAGGCAATTAACGGATTGACAGGATCGACCGCGACATTTACTACTGAGCCGCCATAGGGGCCATTTGTTGTCCATCCGATTACTTGTTGATTTAACGTATGTGATTGTGACATAGCTGAAATAACTTGAAAACAAAGCGCTAAACCAAAACCGATTGAAAGAGCGAGGATGATGATTTTTTTCATATATAAATCCCTTTGTGATTGAAAATGATGATTTTGATCTATGAGAAATTAAAAAACTCGCCTTATCATTTCAAACTGCATTTAATCCTGCCGGCTCAATAATGTTTTTCGGTTTAGGAATGATTTTTTTTATCTTTCTTTTAGAGATAATATGGGATGAAGATTATCAAATTACTAAATAGAGGCAACTCGATTTATCTTGGAGTTAATTAAGGACAAATTTTACCATTATATAAAAATATAATGAAGGCGATATGATATATGCCATTGTGTATGTAGATTTTCCTGTAAAATTATGCTTATTTTTTCAGCGGCATTAGATAGCGGATGTATTCATCCAGACAATCCGAATCGCCGTACAAAGGCTGGAACACTACAGAGTCCGCCCCGGCGGCTGATAACCGTTCGATGGCATCGAACACCTGCTTCGGTGTTCCAGCAGCAGAGAGAGCATCCAACCATTCATCGGGTATATGTTGG
>JAAZNS010000321.1 GCA_012798185.1 Chloroflexota bacterium
GAAATCTACGTACGCGCCTTTGCCGATAGCAATGCCGACGGGCATGGCGATTTACGCGGTTTAATCGACAAATTGGATTACCTGAAAGATCTGGGAATCGATTGCATTTGGCTGCTGCCAATATATTGTTCGCCTTTGAAAGATGACGGCTATGATATTTCTGATTTCTATACGATTAGCGGGGATTTTGGTCATGTTGATGATTTGCGGTTGTTGATCGAGGAAACTCACGCCCGAGGGATGCGCCTCATTATGGATTTAGTGGTCAACCACACATCCGATCAACATCCCTGGTTTCAAGCTGCCAGGCAAGATCGAAATTCACCCTACCGCGATTATTACGTGTGGAGCGATAACGATCAAAAATACAAGGGAACGCGAATTATATTCCTGGATACCGAAAAATCGAATTGGACATGGGATGAGAAAGCGGGGCAATATTATTGGCACCGTTTCTATTCTAGCCAGCCGGATTTAAATTTCGATAATCCCAAGGTTCAGCAGGAAATGATTGATATTATGGATTATTGGTTATCGATGGGCATTGATGGTTTCCGGGTTGATGCTGTGCCGTATCTATTCGAAAGGGAAGGCACTAATTGCGAAAACTTGCCTGAAACCCACCAGTATCTCAAGCGGATGAGGCAGTTTATCGAACAAAAATATCCCCAGTGCATATTGCTTTGTGAAGCAAACCAATGGCCTGAAGATGTCCGCCCGTATTTTGGGGAGGGAGATGAATTCCATATGGGGTTTCATTTTCCGATCATGCCGCGCATTTATATGGCTATCGGACAGGAGGATAACAGATCGCTAATAAATATTATAGAACGGACTCCGCAAATTCCTGAAAAATGCCAGTGGTGCACGTTTTTACGAAATCACGATGAATTGACCCTGGAAATGGTGACGGAAGAAGAACGGCAGTGGATGTGGGAGCATTATGCGCCAGAGCCAGGCATGCGTCTCAATTTGGGTATCCGCCGCCGGTTGGCGCCTTTGCTCGATAATGATCAGCAAAAAATACTGCTGGCTTATTCATTATTATTTACCCTGCCCGGTTCGCCGATTATCTATTATGGCGATGAAATCGGAATGGGCGATAATATCGAATTGTTTGACCGTAATGGACTGCGCACACCAATGCAATGGAATAGTAGTTGTAATGGAGGATTTTCAACTGCCGATCCTTCCCAGTTATATGCACCGCTCATCGCTCGAGAGCCATATGATGTATGCCATGTCAATGTGGAAGACCAACAAAAAAATCCAAATTCTTTGTTAAATCGACTCAAACACATGATTGCTGTTCGGAAGAATAATTCAGCATTCGCCACAGGTCATTTACAGTGGGTGGAGCCAGAAAATCGAACGCTTGCTGCTTATTGGCGTGAAAGTGAACAGGATAAGCTGTTCATTTGTAATAATTTATCATCTAAAAAGCAGGCAATTTCTATTACTCTTCCCAGAGGTCTATACACTGAGATCGAGGATATTTTATCGGGGGGAAAAATAAAAACTCCACAGTCAGAAAAATTAAAACTTGAGTTAGAGGTTCATCACTTTGTTTGGTTAAAAATACATTAGAAAATCTAAAAACAATTGACAATGGATATATTCATGCTATAATATAAAAGTGATTTCATAAAAGCACTTTCCAAGATGAGTTCTAATCCAGATCGAGAGACCAAATCCTTGGGAGACACTCAGCCCACCATTTATGATGTCGCAAAATTAGCTGGCGTCAGCATATCTACTGTATCGAGGGTGATCAATTCCCCCGAACGCGTCAATGAAATCACCCGTGCCAAAATTCTCAACGCAATAGATCAATTGAATTTTGTCCCAAAAGCAGAAGCCAGAGCGCGTGCTCTGCAAGGGAATCACCGCATAGGGGTGTTGTCGCCTTTCTACACCACACTCTCATTTGTTCAGCGCTTGCGGGGGATCGATGCGGTTTTAACGAAGACTAATTACGAAATGCTGATTTATACCGTCGATTCAATGAATCGGCTGATTGGTTATCTTACTTCGCTGGCAATTACTGGTAATTTGGATGGTTTGATTGTAATTTCCTTGCCGCTATCTGAAGCGGTTGCTAAGCGCCTGGCTGGACGCGGACCAAAAATTGTGACTATCGAAGCTTCCCAGGAATTGTTTTGCGGTGTCGAAATCGACGATTTCTATGGCGGTAAACTGGCTGCTAATTATCTTATTTCAAAGGGGCATAAATTGTGTGCATTCATTGGGGATATCGACCCGCCGGATTATACAATTCGACCGGTAATTGCCCGTTTGGAAGGGTTTAAACAGGGCATGAGTGATGCGGGTTTGCCATTGCCTGATCATTACATTCATTCGTCTAATTTTGCTCAAGAACCAACCCGCGCAGCAGCTCGTCAGCTTCTAAGCTTGCCAGACCGTCCCTCGGCGATATTTGTTGCCACGGATATTCAGGCGATTATCGTAATGAAAGTTGCCAATGAATTAGGTTTAAAAATCCCGCAAGATTTAGCAATCATTGGTTTTGACGATTTGGATATAGCCGAATATGTTGGATTGACCACCATTCGCCAGCCGTTGGATGATTCGGGTCGGATTGCAGCGGAATTGCTGCTTTCTCAGTTGAATGATTCGCGCCGACCTGTTCAACATGTAAAACTTCCTTTAACTGTTGTGGAAAGAGATACAGTTTAATAATGATCAATGGTGAGGAATTATTTATAAAGGAGGTGAAGAAAGAAGATCGGTTTCAAAAAATGTTCTGAATAAAAAATATCCGTTATATGGTTAGAGACTAAGGAGAAGAAAAATGTCGAAAAATCATAAATTATGGCAAATTATTACATCACTGGCGGTAATCTCATTGCTGGTAGCGGCTTGCGCACAAGCAACCCCTGCTCCGGTAACCGAAGCGCCGGCAGTAGAAGAAGCCCCCGCAGCAACTGAAGCCCCAGCAGAAGAGGCGCCGGCAGAAGCCCCTGCCGGAGGAATGGTTGAAGTGGGCGGTGTAGAATATTCTACTGAATATGCCGGAACTACGGTCACGATATTTGGTGTTGCAGCCGATGAGCAAGCACGCTTATTCCAGAAGGAATTCGATGAATTCACTGAAAAGACAGGCATCAAGGTTGAATACGAAGGCAATAAAGATTTCGAAACCTTGATCCTGGTACGTGTGGAAGGTAATAATGCTCCCGATATTGCTACTTTTGCTCAACCAGGTCTGGTAGCCGATTTCATGCGTAAGGGTAACCTTATCGATGTATCCACCTTCCTGACTAAGGATTTCCTGACCAGTAAATATTCACAATCCCTGATCGATCTCTCAATGGTAGATGGGAAAGTTGCCGGCGTTTGGCATAACGCCGATGTAAAGAGTCTGGTGTGGTATCCCAAGAAAGCCTTTGAAGCCAAAGGTTATACAATTCCGGAAACCTGGAATGAATTGATCGCGTTATCCGACCAAATCGTAGCGGATGGCGGTACACCTTGGTGCATTGGTATTGAAAGCGCCGGGGCGACCGGCTGGCCTGGCACCGACTGGGTGGAAGATGTGATGCTGCGCACGACCACACCAGAGAACTACGACAAATGGACAAAAGGCGAATTGAAATTCAATTCTCCCGAGGTTAAGAATGCCTTCGATACCGTTGCTGCAATCTGGTTTAAGCAAGGTTATGTATATGGCGGTGTTCCTTCCATCCTAACCACCGGATTTGGAGATGCCCCCAAGCCGCTCTTCGAAGATCCACCCAAATGCTGGCTGCACCGGCAGGCTAGCTTCATCACCAACTTCTTCCCCGAAGGAGCAAAAGTGGGTGAGGATGTGGCTTATTTCTACCTGCCTCCAATCGATCCGGCGTATGGTAAACCAGTGCTTGGTTCTGGTTCGATTGCTACCATGTTCAATGACCGGCCTGAGGTGCGCGAGGTCATGAAGTTCCTGGCAACCGGTTATTCCATGAAAGAGGAAGCCATGGCTGGTGTGGCGGTTGCGCCTCACTTGGATGCTGATCCTTCATGGTATCCCACCGATGCCGCACGTGGTTTCGCAGAAATCATCCAGAATGCGACCACCTTCCGCTTCGATGGTTCCGACCTGATGCCCGGTGCTGTTGGCGCTGGTTCTTTCTGGACAGGCATTGTTGATTGGGTAGGTGCTGAGGGCACCAACACAGAAGATGTATTGAAAACTATCGATGCCAGTTGGCCTACTGAATAAAAATCTCTTATAATTATCAGCAGGGTGGCTTTTACGCAGTCACCCTGCTGGATTCTCGTTTGAATTTCCGTCAAAGTAACGAGTCACAGCGGCTCGTGGAGGAGAAGGGTACCGATGGAAACAACAGAGAAATCGTTTCAAAGTTCAGGATTATATGGCATAGTAGCCTGGATTGGCAGAGTAGCCGTTTCTTTAATTGTGCCAATCTTCACATTCCTCGTCATGTGGCGAGGATTTATTTTTCTAAGAGACGGAAACGCCCCCAAATTAGTTATGGCATTGGTGGCAATAATTTGGGGAGTGGGCGGTGTGGCTGCGCTTTATGTCGTCTCCAATTGGCTGGTTGAAAGGCTGGGGTTACGCTGGCGATTACTTTTACAACCATTTGTATTTGTCGGTCCTGGGTTAGCAATCCTCTTATGGTATTTATTTCTGCCAAGCCTGCGCACCTTATATTACAGCTTCTTCAACCGTACTTCTACCAAGTTTGTCGGTTTTGATAATTTTATATTTGCCCTGACCGATAAAGCCATGTTGGAATCATTCCGAAATAATCTGTTATGGCTGATTGTTGGTACATCGTTAAGTGTCGTTTTTGGATTGTTGATCGCCATTTTAGCCGACCGCTCGAAGTTCGAGAAAATCGCAAAAAGTATTATCTTTTTACCCCAGGCAATCTCTTTTGTCGGTGCTGGTGTTATCTGGCGTTTTATCTATTACTATAAACCCCCAGGAGAAGAACAAATTGGTCTGCTTAATGCGGTTGTTACTGCTTTGGGTGGACAGCCGGTTGCCTGGCTCACCGAACGCCCATGGAATACTTTTTTCCTGATCGCTATCATGGTGTGGTTACAGACCGGTTTTGCACTTGTGGTATTATCGGCTGCTTTGAAAGGAGTTCCGGAAGAATTACTGGAAGCAGCACGCATCGATGGTGCCAATGAAATTCAGATTTTCTTCAAAATCATTATTCCATATATCCAAGGGACAATCATCACTGTCAGCACAACGATACTAATCGCCACCCTTAAAATATTCGATATAGTCTTTGTGATGACGAATGGTTTGTATGGCACAGAAGTGATGGCAAGCCAGCAATATAAACAAATGTTCAAGTATCAAGATTTTGGAAGGGGATCGGCAGTAGCAGTAATCTTACTCATCACGGTAATACCCGTTATGATCTATAACTTGCGCCAGTTCCGCGAGAGGGAGGCATTCTAATGTCTCAAAAACGGCAGAAACTATTTTCCAGTTTTTTAGTAAACGGTTCATTATTAATTCTCTGTCTTATTTGGACCATACCGACTATTGGAATGTTGGTATCTTCCTTCCGACCCCGTGATCGAGTATTATCAACAGGGTGGTGGAATGTCAATTGGTCGGAATTAACTTTAAAAAATTACCAGCAGGTATTAACCGGTAAAGAGATCAAAGATCCGAATATGCCAGGCGGGGTAGCCAAAGGGGATAATATGTCCCGGGCGTTTTTAAACAGCCTAACGGTCACCATCCCTTCGACAGTGATTCCCATCCTGATTGCTGCGTTTGCTGCTTATGGCTTTGCGTGGATGAAATTTCCGGGGCGTAAGGTGTTTTTCATTATGGTAGTAGCCATGCTGGTGGTGCCCTTACAAATTGCCCTTATCCCAATCTTACGCGACTATACCAAGATCAATTTGAATGGCACCTTTTTAGCGATCTGGCTGGCGCATACCGGTTTTGGGTTGCCACTGGCGACTTACCTATTATTCAATTACATCAGCTCGCTGCCGCGGGATATTCTTGAATCAGCCTTTATCGATGGCGCTTCTCATTTTACGATTTTCACCAATTTGATACTACCTCTATCAATTCCTGCCCTGGCGTCATTTGCTATATTTCAATTCATGTGGGTATGGAATGACTTGTTAGTGGCTTTAGTATTCATTGGCAGCCGCCCCGAAGTAGCTGTGTTGACTCAGCGATTAATGGATATGACCGGCTCCCGCGGACAGGATTGGCACCTGCTGATGTCGGGCGCTTTTGTTACTATGATGGTGCCTTTAATGATCTTCTTCTTCCTGCAGCGTTATTTCGTGCGCGGTTTGCTGGCTGGATCGGTGAAAGGATAAAATCGATCAAGCTGGCGGAATTATTCACAATAATTATCGTTTGAGTGATGCCGCCATCCGATGCCAGGTATGCCGCCGGCCGCGAATCGCCATCGAAAGGGCAGTAATATTTTCGGGAACAGCCATGCCGATTGTTCCCGCGTCGCCAATGTGATGGATATCAGCGCCTGCCATTTTACTCATTAAGGCTATTTGTTCGATAATGTGAACCGTGGAACCTTCCTGCGAAGTGCCAAAAGCAGTTAGGGCTAGTCCGCCTGCTCGGTGGATGGCTTCGATTAATGTTTTAGCGATTTCCGTCGTCATTCCGGGGGTCGTACCTGGGGCAGGGATGCCAATAATTTGGGCTCCGGCTTCAATAAAGGCTTGGATGTGATCGAAATCAGCTGCTGTTTCACCGGTTCCAGCGGCGTGCATCTTTCCAGCCATAATCACAGCTGAATTTCCGACTGCGGATTTTATTTCTCGCAAACTCTTCAAGATGCCTTCCAATGTAACTCCTGTGCCGGGGTTGCCGGTTACCATGATGAAGTCGGCGCCTTGTTCTACAGCCAGGAGGGCATTTTGAACAGTTGCCAGCCGTCCCTGAGTGGTAATCGCTTTTGGATTCTCGATAGGCTCGAGGTTTAAACCAACCGGTCTGCCGATCCATTCTTTGACGTCCCGTATAGTTCTGCCAAACCCAGGGGAAGTTTGACCAAACCCTAATTTCTCTTCCGCTGCATTTTTCGAAGGCATTCCCATGATTTGAGGGGCATAGACATCGTACAAGTTTAATAACACCAGATCGGCTCCGAAAGCCGCTGCCATCTCCACGTTAGAGACTTTATCGATCAGGGGTGGGGCAGTAGCAATAACTTCTGACATGACTACCCTGCCCTCTGAATTGCGGATGCTTTCTACCAGGTCGCTTGCGGAAAATTTAGAAAAATCGCTAGGGTTACAATCGATCAAGCGGACAGACATGTGACTCCTTATTGATACAGATCATATAATATTTATGAAAAAATCAGGAAAACTATAAACAAGGAAGGCAGAAAAGCAGGAATATTCAAATTATATATATAGGCATCTGATAATTTATTTATAATTTGATAGAACATCGCAATTAGAAAACTGATTTCTGATAAATATTAACCGAAAATCATCAACTCATCATGCGAATATTATTCCGATACCGGTTTTGCTGTTTTTACCAGATCTTCCATAAACTGTTGTGTTCTAACCGATTCATCACCATTAGTCTCAGGTTCTTTTCGAATTTTGACACAATCGAAAAAATGATCGATGGCGCCGAAAAATCCCCGCTCGACTAAATCCGGATACCAACGGCCGGGACGGTCGGTCCCAAATATTTCCTCATGATCGCCTTGTTTTATCCGCAATTCGCGGAAAGCATCTACCTCGATGGTCAATCCTTCTCCGAAAAGGCTGACGCGTTCTTGCCATGCACCGGCTTGAAGCGAATTGAGTACCATGCCGATACCGCCGCCATTCAATTCAGCGATGCTGGCAGCACCGATCAGTTTGCCATGCTTCATCTCATAAGATGTGTATAACGCGCGTGGATTCGGGGAGTAAAAGCAAAGCAGATCGATCTGATGGATTGTGTCATCCAAATGATTATTAAACAGGCTGGTGTGGAAGGCGCTGGGGCGATATTTTTCTACCGTACAAAATCCGATATGGTGCCCTGTGAATCGTTCTTTGGCGAGACGATACAATGGCGCATAACGCCGATTAAATCCAACCATCAAAATCCGCTTGTTTTGTCGTGCCAGGTTTGCTAAAATTTGTGTTTCCCGGCTCGATTGGGTGGCTGGTTTTTCCATATAGACATCAATGCCTTCAGAAAGCAGTTTATGGGCAATATCAAAGTGTCCTGGGGTGGCTGTAAGTACAAAAGCTGCTTGAATACCTTGTTCGATAAGATGATCATGATTAGTCGTTCCAAAATCGATATGCCATTTTTGGCGAACTTCATCGACAGATTTCTGAGTACGGCTGTATACGCCGGCGATTTCTACTTCATCCCACGAAGCCAGCAAGGGCAGATACGCTTTACGGGCAATCGAGCCGCAGCCCCAAATACCGATACGGATGGACATGTCCATTCTCCTTTAATCAATCTTGAAACGCTTGTAAAAAAGTTTTATAACGGAAGGCGGATGCATTCGCCATGATGTTTGCTGGAGATGTAAGCAGCTTCGATGATTTCTTGAACCGCAGCAGCAGTGGAAAAATCGATGGGAGAAGGTTTCCCTTCCAGAATATTCAGCATAAAATCATAAGAAGAAGCCAGATGGGCATTGGTCATGGTGCCCTGAGAATATTTACCATTAGGCCAAACAGCATCTGTGGGTCGTTCGCTGGAAATTGGCGGCACTTCAAGAGCGCCCTTTTTCCACTGCTTTGTTTTTAGATCATACCAATCTACAGTATCTGGGTGTCGAAAATCGAATA
>JAAZNS010000322.1 GCA_012798185.1 Chloroflexota bacterium
TAACTTGGCGGGCTAAAAATCGGTTTTCCTTCCAATATCCGTGTGATATGAGTAAATGTGTTGCCCTCAAACCACTCGATGGAAAAGGGGTATGTCATCCGTGAAAACGCTATATAGCAATAAACACTGAATGCCAGGGTAGACAGCCCGATCAACACCCATTCGATAAGTCGTGTGCTTCCATTATTCATTATCATGTCTCTGCGGCTTAGTGACATAATACCCCATGGCTTTTAGTAATCATGCTGCAGTATATCATATGAAAAGTGGTTGACTATAGGGTAGTAATAGTTAAATTATTTGGGGCAAGTCGCCATGGTGCTATTAGATGTATTCGAAGTGCGGACGAGATCGATCGATTGCGGGGTATCATTGCTTATATTTTTATAAAAAATAACATGCAGAGAGAAAATCGAAGGAGAAAATGCGGGAATCGCGCTTCGAATAAATCGAGAACTGAAGATAGAAAAACGAGTGTAGTAAATATACTAGTTTTACTTATCGATATTCGTTTCTCTAATCTCAGTTTAAAATAAGCCGTCGATAATATCGCTGACCCAAAAAGCCAGCCTGTTTAGGGGGCTTTTGGCGGGCAGCAAGTTTGCGCCACACTGGCGGCATCGTGTCATTGTGGAGGAGTTTTCGCTATTGCAGCGGTGGCAATGGATCATCCCGGGCAATTTACGCGCCACGGGTTGCACCGGATTGATTTTCATAAATATCGGCATGGCAGAAGCAGGATGCTCGATCATCATACTTTCCATCTGCAGGTCAGTCAATTCACTGCCGCAGCGACAGCACCAGCGGCTGTCAGTGGCTTGCATTACACTCTCACAATTTGGACAATATCCCTTTATGGTAATCTTGAACCAGGCGCCGCAATGCGGGCAGTTTTTTGCAGATTGGATGATCACGGAAGCGCACCCTGGGCAAATCTTCATCCCCGGCGCTGTCTCAAAAGGCTGGCTGGGCGAAAGGGGCGCCAGGATCCTCTGAAAACGTCTGCAGGGTTTATCCGTCTCTCCTGAAAAAGCTGCCAAATAAGGTCGAGGGAAAGAATCGTCTTTATAGGCTCTACAACGTTCACCTGCTTTTACATAATGCTGACATACGGGACATTGCTGGGGGTGAAATGGGATACTCGCTGCCGTTTTCATAAACCTCTTCCTTTCAACAATAAAGGCAACTAATAAAATAGATAATATATTGAATGTAACTGCTGAACCAGCTTGGATTAGTTTTTGAATTTGAGGTATATAAGAGTATCAATCTCAGCAAATACCAAAAATTTGAGACTTTTCCATCGCAGCTCTGGCAGTTTCGATTCAATAATAATATTTGGGAAGCTTCTATACTAAATAACGCCGTGCTTTTAAAATAGTTACTTTAAAAATCAATCATTTTCGTTAGGGAAAGGAAAAAAACCCCCTGCTTCTGTTGTTCCTGATCGCATAAATATTTCATTTGATGATTCCATGACTAGTCTACCCCCGGGCTCATGATTTTAGGGGTTTGGGTTTGCGTATCTCTATCCAGTCATTCCCCCCGTCGGCTAGTTTGTTAAAAACCATATTTTCGAAGCCGTCTTATATGGTGTGGGTCAATGATATAAATATTTAGTTTTCTATGTTTAAAGTATTGTAATAGGCAAACAATAAACCGCTGTTATGAATGCCGATTTGTAAGAAAGCCCGATTCATATCCCCTGGCTTTGTGCTTCGATTCCACTCGAAGAAATAATTGTCGATCTTACTGCCTTCCTCGTATTTCAGCGAAGGCTGGAGCGAATCTAAATTGGGAACCACTGCTTTGACATAAGCCATCACTTTCTCTCTTATCTCTTCGGGCGGCAGTGCAGTAGGATTAAGAGGAAGACTTGATAAGACCGCCCGGGCATCGATTTCCACAACCTGATTTGTTATCGGTTCTACTGAATAGAGCCGCCCATCACTATCCTGATAAACATCCACTTTTAATTGCCCGCTGGGAGAATTGATCATTTTTGTGGTTTCTACAAATTCCAAGGGCAGCTGCGGCAATTCCAACGCTTTGCGAATCTCGTTGATGGCGTCTTGAGGGGTTGTAGCGGTTTTTCGGGATGGTGAACATCCCACAAAAAGAAAAAAAACAGGGATTAAAAGCAATGTACAGGTGCATCGATGAGTCTTCAATTTTATACCTCCTTAACACGATAATCGAATGAGAAAAAACAAATTACTGATTTACAGCAGCTAAGCGCATCAAGAACCGCTTTCCTAATTAAGCGATTCTCGAAGATATACTCGTCAATTCACCTGATTATTTAGCGCTTATTGCTTCTTCAGCCAATCCCTGATTTGCTGTGTATGATATTCGTAATCGCCCGCCAGTGAAGCGATGATCTTTTTTACTGTGGCAGGGACGCCGCTGTAATGCCGAACGCCATAATCTTTCTCCAGTTCCTCTTCAGACAAGCCTTGGATGAATGCCTCCAGTTCTGCCAGAGACGAATTGAGTTCTTTGAGCAGTTCTTCCCGTGATTGGGATGAATATTTTGCGGTGTAACCAGCATTGATATGGCTGTAATTGAAAGGGGTGTCATCATAGTAGGCAGGTTGTTTACCTGCCAGAATAGATAGCGAAGCTTCGATCATCAAGGTATTCCAGCCAATTAGATGCGCAACAATATCGCGAGGCGTCCATTCGTATAGGTGCGATAAAAATTGTTCTTCGGAGAGTGAATTGATGACATTAATGAAATCCTGGGAAGCCATTTTTATGGGGTAAAACGGTTCTCGATATGTCATGGTAAACACTTCCTCCTGATTTAACAACCCATTCGCTTTATTATAATGTACCCTCTTTTTTATACTTAATCAATAAAACCGAGTAAATTATTAGAAAATCAGATTATATAGTAATTCGTATACTCCGCATATTATCACATTGCGGTTTATCCATAAAGACTCCTTAACCGGTGCTTAAACCCTGTTCAATTATAATGACAGCATTGGTTAGGAAATGATGAACCGTGGTCTTTGCGGGAAAAAACCAGAAGGACTAGCACCATGAAACCATCATCCATTTTACACCTGCTCATTTTATGTTTGTGTTTGTTTATCCTGGCAGATATCGCAGTACTGCCGGCAGCAGCTTCTTATTATAAAGAGCCGGCAGCAACCACTTACTACGTCTCCAGTTCACTTGGCAGTGATTCTTTTGGTGGGACGGAAGATAAGCCCTTCGCCACCATCGCCAAGGTGAATGGGTTGAATTTGCAGCCCGGTGACCGGGTGTTGTTCAAATGCGGGGACATTTGGCAGGCAGAACAACTAGTGCTCAGCAAATCCGGCACATCGAGTGCCCCCATCATTTTTGGATCGTACCCTGCAGGCTGTGTAAATAAACCAGTCTTTTCTGGCTCCAAACCAATTACTGGCTGGGTATTGCATTCCGGCAATATCTACCGCGCCGATCTGCCCAGCGGTAACTTCCCTTTGGGCATCAACCAGCTCTTTCGGAATGGTGAGCGCCTGACGATGGGGCGCTGGCCAAACCTAGATAATGGCGCTAGCGGCTACACCTTTGTGGACAACCACACCGCCGGCAGCAGCCAGATCACTGATAATCAGCTGCCGGCAGTGAATTGGAATGGGGCTATCGTCCACATCAAGAACATCCGCTGGTCGATGCTCGACCGCCAGGTGACCGGCACAAGCGGGACGAAATTGACCCTCAACGAAGGATTATCCTGCCTGATATCGAGCTGGGGCAGCTGCGCCGGATGGGGATATTTTATCAACAATCACCTGAACACCCTGGACCGGGATGGCGAATGGTATTATGACACAGCCAGCAACCGGGTTTATCTTTATTCGGATTATGGCGCGCCGACCGATATCGAGGGATCGGTCGTTTTGGAAGAAGCTGAGTCTGTAAGGCATGGCGGGATCATGCTTAGCGATGGCAGTGCCACGTCATTCGTCATCATCGACAATATCGAGATCAAAAATTGGTTCAACCATGGCATTGGCACACCGGGCGGCATGAATGCAGGTATCTACCACGATATCACCGTCCGGAATGTCACCATCAAAGATGTGGATGCCATCGGCGTTAACTTGAGCAGCTGGCTTCAAAACCCTCCCGATGGCGTGCGCGGTTTGCGCGGCGGGTACCACATGGCGTTTGTCGATAATGTCATTGACGGCGCCAATCACTTTGGCATTACCGGATATTTTGCCGAATCCACCTTCGAAGGCAATACTATCCGGAACATTGCCCTGATCGAAAACCTGAACAAAAGCGGCATGGGCTGCGGCATTATCACCGGTGAGTGCACTGAAAACGGAGATGGATTCAGGATCAGAAGCCACATGGTGAGTAATTCCGGCTATGGCAATACCCTGAAACATAACCGCTTCGAGAAAATCGGGTACAACGGCGTGGATGTGTTTGGACCGGATAACACGTTGCAAAACAACTTTATCACCCTGGCATGTTATTCTAAAGCTGATTGTGGCGCAGTGCGCGTGTTTGGCGAGGACAGCTTATCTGAGACAGATGTATATGACATTCACATTGTGGATAACATCATCGTAGATATACCAGGCAACGTAGACGGCTGTGAGTCTTCTCGGGCACCCTTTGGTATGGGGTTGTATATCGACAATTACTCGCGGGATGTGGAAGTGCGCGGCAACACGGTGATCAGCACCACTGTTACCGGCATCCTCTACCAACGCTCCACTGGGCAGATCGTGGATAACACGGTGTTCAACGCTTCCTATCTTGACGCTTTCAGCGGACATATCAGCCTAGGCGGCAGCCAGACAAATGTATCCATGACCGGCAATGTGATGTACGCCTTGGGCGATCATGCCTGGACGCTTTATGTTAATTATCCTTCCGGCAATATTTCGACATCCGACAATAATTACTTTTTCCATCCATACGTGGATAAACATATTGCTTATAGCGGCTCTTGGACGCGCACGACATTTGCCGGCTGGCAATCCTTGAGCGGCAAAGACGCTCACTCAAAGACGAATTGGTTCACCCAGCCGGTAGGGCAAGAATCGCTGGGGCGGGTCTTCTACAACGCCAGCCAGTCGATAGCAATGTTCGATTTAGGCAGCCGGCAGTACCTGGATCTGGATCAAAACCCGGTAGTCGGCAGGATAATTCTCGCCCCTTATA